>JBQCCH010000275.1:0-5467 GCA_051962375.1 Tepidisphaeraceae bacterium | reverse complement strand
TAGTACACGCCATTGCGGACGTGCATGAAGGGGCCTTCGGTGAAGTTTTGCGGCGTGCGGACGGGGATTTCTCGCTTCAATGTCATCAGATCCGCGCCGAGTTCCCAGACGCGCAGCGTCGCCCCGGCGCTTCCGCCGGCGTAGAGATACGTGATGCCGCTCTTCGGATCCGTGAATGCCATCGGATCGATCGCCTCAAAGCCCTTGCTGCTGGTGACGAGCGGTTTGCCGCTGTCGGTAAATGGCCCCTGAGGCCGATCCGCGACGGCCACGCCGATGCGGCTGGGATTCCCGCGCGCCTGCGGACCGACGGCGTAATACAGGTAGTAGCGGTTTTTCGCGAAGAGGATGCTCGGCGCCCAGGCCGAGTGAACGGGGTGGCCCGGCACCGCCACCCAGGGCACATCGTTCAAATCCAGGATGACGCCGCGGTCTTCCCAATGTTGCAGGTCGCTCGAGGAGAATGCCTTGAACACCGCCTTGCCTTTCACCATCGGCACGGTCGGATACATCCAATAGGTGTTGCCGAATACGCCCATGTCCGGATCAGCGCCGGTCACCACCGGGTTGGCCACCGCGACTGCCGCGGAGAAAGCCGCCAGGGAGAGCGAGGCAACAAACGACTTCAATCTCAATTTCATAGCTACCTTAAGTCGATGGGTCGGCGACGCGGGCGTCGCTTTAATTCGAGAGGATTTGCTTCTCCGCCAGCAACTGATCTTTCAGCTTGTCATAAGGAACGCCCTGCACGGAGCTCTTGCCATCGATCGCCAGGCTGGCCGCTGCGCCGGCGGATTGCCCCAGCACCATGAAGACCGGCTCCATCCGAATCGAGCCATACGCCACGTGCGAAGCAGACAGGCACACGGGAACCAGCAGGTTGCTGCACTGGTCTTCTTTTGGCGTGATGCAGCCGTAATCGATGCGATACGGCTTTTTCAGGCGAATCTGGACATCGCCTTCATTGTTGACGTGCCCTTCCGCATCGACATATCGCTGAACGGCGTGGGAGTCGATCGCGTAAACGCCCATGCCGATCGGCCGGGTGATTTTTGAGTCGTCAATCAGGTCGTGCTCGGTTTCAACGAACGCGCCGATCATCCGACGCGCTTCGCGAACGTACAGCTGATACGGCCAATGGTCGTTGTCGGTGAATTCGTCCTTCGGCAAGCCCCATTTGCTGTAGGCCTGGCGGATTTTCTCAGGCACCCGCGGGCTGTTCTGCAGCGACCAGAGCAAGCCCAACTGCCATTGCCGATGCGCCTTGGCGATCTCTTCACGCGTCGCGTCGTCGGCTTCGGGATAGGCATAGTTGCCGCCGACAAAATCGGTGCTCATGCCTGAGCCGTTGTTCGAATCCGTTTTTCGATTCGGCATGAGGTCGAACTTCATGAACTTGCCGTTCTGCCCGGCTTCGATGCAGCGGAACAGCAATTCGTACTGGGCCGGGTCGTAGCCGTCGGGCTTGGTGATTGGCACCCGATTCTCCGGCACATCGGTGAGGCACATGCGGTAGCAGTACGCCTGGATGCGCGGATCGTAGCTCCCGTCGGCGCCGCCAGCATCCGGATTCACGCCCGGAAGCAGCCCGCTCGTCTTTTCACCGGGCGTCTTGTAAGGATCGACGCCCTTCGGGAGCACATTCTTCACAGCCTTCGCAACTTCGATGCCGTTGATGGTTTCGCCATAGGTGCTGTTGGCTTCGCGGCCGACGAAGTAGCTCACGCCGGCGAGCTTCATCAGATCGCCCTCATACGTGGCATCGATGAAGACCTTCGCGTGGTAGACAGTGCCGTCCTGCGTCCGCATCGTGGTGATTCGGCCCTGAGCCTTGGTGACGCCGTTCGAGCGATCGAGCGATGCTTCGCGCACCACGGTGATGCCCGCATCACGCACGAGATCGTCGAACACCTGCTCGGCGACGTGCGGCTCAAACACCCACATCACCTGATTCACGGTGTCGACGGCTTTCGTGTGCTGCCCCGGCGCTTTGGCGAAGAACTGCGCCTTGGGCGTTCCGTATTTCCATCGGGCGTTGTCTTCATACACCTTAAACACGCGATGATAAAACTCGCGCGATAGCCCGCCGACGACGGCTGGGTTGCCCATGTCGGTCCAACCCAGCCCGCCGCTGGTCAGCCCCCCCAGATGTTTCGTCGGCGAAACGAGCGCAACCTGCTTGCCCATCCGCGCCGCCTGCACCGCCGCCGTCACCCCCCCGCTCGTGCCGCCGTACACCACGACATCGAACGATCGGTCGGCTGCCGACGCGCTGCCGCACGTCAGCCCGATTGCCAGAAGCAAAACCGCCACCACCACTTTAATCTGCCATGCAATGCGATACGTCACGGGTTCATCCTGTCGTTGTCACCGCTTCAATTGCAGTCGTCCGCCTGCCACGCCTATTGATCGATTCGCCACTTGTAGTTGTTCAGCGGCGGCTTGCTCAGCGCGTCGAGCTTGAAGTCGGCCGGGGTCATGGGCAAGTCCGACCGAAGGGCCGACTGTGCATGTCCGTCACAGAACAGCAGATTGGTGTATTTGTTTCCGAAGTGTCGACCGTTGATGCGGAACGACGGGTTGTTGTTGGTGATCGCTCCTGTGGGCTGGATCGAGGCGTTCATGTAGAGGCCGTCAAACAGCAGCACGACGTCGGACGCATGGCGAATATTCGCCACCCGCAGCACCGGGGTGTTCGGCGAGATTTCCCGCGCCGGCAACACCAACTGGCCGGCGCCGTCGGTGAGATTGGGGTTGGATTGCGTCGCGCCGTTGATGCCGTACCAACTGTCGGCCCAGACATCCATGTCGACTCCCATCGTTCGGAAGCCCCGGCGGCAGAATCCGCCGTATGCGGTCTTCAAATTGCCCGAAAACGCCGCCGAATTGGTGGCCAGATCGAGATCGCCCGACGGGCAATAGAAGACGCCGGAATTCATCGGCGGATGATTCACTTCGTTGCCCGTATTGTTGCCATCCCACGGGCACGTCTCGGTCCGGAGATACTTGCGGTCGATCAGGATGTTCACCCAGGTGTGCCCGCGACCGTGGGCGTAGCTGCCGCTGAGGGACCATTGGCACGGGATCTGCGCCTTGAACTCGTTCTGGTACATCTGGATCGCCAGACCCAGCTGCCGCAGGTTCGACAAACACTTTACGCTCCTGGCCGACTCGCGGGCGCGGCCCAATGCCGGGAGTAGGATGCTGATGAGCAGCGCGATAATTCCGATGACCACCAGCAGTTCAACGAGCGTAAAGCCCGCGCCGCGACGCTGTCGTGCCTGTTCCTGATCCATACCCTCTCCGTTGTAAATGGTCCGCCTCTTCGTTCTTCCGCCCTCGAGCCGCGTTTAGCGACGTGCTGACCGCCGCCTCCGCAGCGTCAGGCCCAGCGACCCCGCCGCTGCCAGCAAGCCGCCCGGTTCCGGGAGCGCCGCCACCGCGTCGGCATTCGTCAGAAGGGTCGGCGCCATTGCGTTGGCGTCGGTGTCTTCCTTCGAGAAGAACGCCGTCGTCATCAGCGGGTCTTTGGTGTTGCTTGAGAAGCCGACGATCATCGACACGAAGCCGTTGGTGTCATTGGCCAAAAACGGCGCGAAATCGCTGGTCGGCGTAAAAGTGATGACGGTGCCGCCGGTTGAACTGCTGGTCGTTGCACCCTGCGCATACGTCCCAAGTAGGATGAGCGACGCATCCTTGAGCCGGTTTCCGGTCCCATCATCCGGTGTGCCGGTGACGGCGTTCGGATTGGCGGAGTTGTTGCCGGTTCCGTAAGCGAATGTCGTGTTGTTCGTGACGCTGGTCCAATCTTCCTGGTTGGCCAGATCGGGGATGCCCCACAGTTGCAACACCTGGTTGGCCGGGATCACGTTCTTTGCCGGGTTGCTGGTATCGGTCGACGTTTTCATCTGCAGCGTCGCCGCCGTGAATGGGCCGGAGAGCGTGGAGGTGTCGAACTTGAGCAACGTCAGTCGATCATTGCCGCCGACCTTTTGGCCGGTGGTTCCGTCTTCCTGGTCGGTGGTCGAATCCCACTGGATCTTGGTCAGCAGGTTCGTGCCGGTCGAATTCAGGGCCGTCGTGTTTTTGAACTGGAGAAATCCGTCCTCGCCCGTGCCGTTCCCGGTGCTGACGACACTCGCCGACGCAACCGAGGCGAATGTCGCCGACGCCGCTACTGCAAAGAGTAGCCCAGCCTTCTGGTACATGGTCATCATCGCCCTCCAGCGAATGGTGTTTCAATCCGAAATGAGCCGCCGCCGTGACCTATTTTTTTAGCGTCACTTAATAATGCAATGCGAATGGTGACGCATGGACGGCATCCCGTCAAGATTTTCTTTTGAAAATGCGTCGGAAGTTCGCCCGCGGCCCGAACATCGCGCAAGGCCCCACCGAGCGCAGAACGTTGAACCGAAATGTAAAGGGAAAACGGAGAGGGGGGGATTCGAACCCCCGGTACAGGTTTACCCCGTACAACAGTTTAGCAAACTGTCGCCTTAAGCCGCTCGGCCACCTCTCCAGGTTTTGGAACGAGAATTTAACCGATCTGTCGCAGCTTGGCTAGCCTTGGTGCGGCGGGTTTGTGGAAATCGAACGCTTCGGCCTAGGCTGGCGGTTGGACGTCCGCCCGGTCCGGGGTCAGTAGCCGGCAGAGGCGGCGGCTTTTTCGCCGGTGGCCAGTTCCTTCACGATGGCGACGCTCGCGCTCACGCCCAATCGATCAGCGCCGGCCGCCAGCATCGCCTGGGCGGTTTTCAGATCGCGGATGCCGCCCGATGCTTTCACCTGAATGGCGTCGCCGTACTTGCGCATCCATTCCACGACTTGCAGCTGAGCCCCGCCCGCGGGATGGAAGCCGGTGCTGGTCTTAATGAAATCGCAGCCGCTCTCCCGGACGGCTTGGCAGGCCAAGGCGATCGTCTGCTCGGCCCGATCGCGATTGATTGCCACCAGGGCAGCACTTTCGACGATGACCTTGATGACCACATCGCTGCGGGTCGCCCGGGCGGCCTTGACGACTTCGATCAGCTCGCCGCGTGCCCCGTCCAAATCCAGATTCAGCAGCAGCGGCAGATGCGCGACGACGTCGATTTCGTCCGCCCCCTGCTTGATGGTCGTGGTCGCTTCGATTCCTTTGACGACTGGCGTGTGCGTGCCGTTGGGGAAGCCGATAACCGTGCAGGTTTTCACGCCGCTTCCCTTGAGCCGCTTGGCGGTGTGAGCCACGTACGGCGGTGAAATGCAGATGCTGGCGAAGCGATGCGCGAGCCCTTCATCGATCACCCGATCGACGTCAGGCAGCAATGCCTCGGGCTTGAGGAGCGTGTGATCGATCTTCGATGCGAGTTCGGCCGGTGACATAAGGATTGCCTTTTACAGCGCGTAGGCATGCCCTGTCGAACACGAAATCGCAAACAATCCTATTCGCTGGCGGCCGCCGCGTTGTGCTGGAGTGCAGCGGTGCGAT
>JBQCCH010000274.1:0-10634 GCA_051962375.1 Tepidisphaeraceae bacterium | reverse complement strand
GCTCCAAGAACGCGTCGAATTCCTCGGCGTCGAGGACGATCGCAATTTCGACCTCTCTCAAATCGAGGTCGACCTGATCCTCGTTCTCGGCGGCGATGGCACGCTCCTTTCGGCGGCGCGGCGGCTCTGCGGGCGGCAGATTCCGGTGATGGGCTTCAACTTCGGCAGGCTTGGCTTCCTCGCCTCCTTCGGGCCCGAGCATCTGCCCGACTCGGTGCAACTTGCCATCGATGGAAAATTGCCCACTTCCTCGCGCCTCATGATCGAAACTTCGGTCATCCCGGCCGATGTTCAATGCGATTCGTGGGACGCCGCCCAAGTCAAACGCGCCCGCCGTTGGTCCACCTGCGCCCTGAACGACGCCGTCATCACGGCCGGCAGCCCGTTCCGCATGATTGAATTGCAGGTCGGCACCGATCGCGACGAAGGCATCCGCTATTTCGGCGACGGCATGATCGTCTGCACCGCCAGCGGATCGACCGCCTACAACATCTCCGCCGGCGGACCGATCCTCAGCCCCCAGATCGAAGCCCTGTGCCTCACGCCGCTCTGCCCGCACTCGCTGTCATTCCGGCCCATCGTCCTCGATGGCACGCAAACCGTCGTGCTCCGGGCGCTCCGCGTCAATAAGGGCACCGAGCTGGTCGTCGACGGGCAAAGCTCCGTTTCGCTCGCCAAGGGGGAGCGCGTCATCGTCCGCCGGGCCGATCACAAATTGCTGCTGTTGGAAAATCCCCACTCCCGCGAGTGGCAAGCGCTGGGCCAGAAGTTGAATTGGGCAAGCGTTCCGAATTATAACTGGAAGTAAGTCGACGGCATTGCTCTCGGGGAAAGAGCCCAGGTCTTGGCCGTTTTGTAGACAGTGACATCCTGTGACGAAAGTAGTTGCCGCGCATGTTCGAAGACTTCCGCAAAATCATCGAAGAAATTCAAAAGCTGCCCGATCCGGCCAAGTCGACGGCGCAAGTGGCGTTCGTCGCCTGGTGTGCGGCCAAGATCGTCTATTACGCCGTGGCCGGCCTGGTCGTCTGGGCGCTCGGGCGGCGGCTGATCCAGGCGTCGTTCGCGGCCATGCGGGAAGCGCGTCGCTCCAATGACTGACCGAGGCTTCGCTTCATCGTCGCAGGTGCAAGTCGTCGGCCCACGCAGGGCCTGCCGCTGACAAGTGGATCGCAATGCTTGATTATCTCTGGGAAAACTTCGGCCTGATCGAATGGCTGCTTTGCCTTGAACTCGTCCTTCTGCTGACGGCCAGCTTCTTTTACCAGGTCGCCAAAGTCATCGCCCGCACCGATCGGCATGACCCGCTCGTTCGCTTTTATCGCGTCTTCTGGCAGGCATTTTTCTCGCGGGTGGCGTCGTTTGCGGACATCGAACTGAAGCAGGCGGAAGCGGCCGCCTTCGCGGCGGGGATCGCAACGCCCAGCGACCTGGACGCCCCCAATCTCGGTGCGCTCGGCGAGGGCGATCTGCCTCCCGCGGTCGGCAGCGAACTTGAGCAGCAAAACGCCCAGCCCGCCCGCGGCGCTCCCGCCCCGCGCCAACCGGGCGCCGCCCGCGGCGCGACCGTCGAGGCCGCCGTCAGCGCCACCTTCGATGCCATCATCAACCCGCTCACCGACCGCGACGCGATCGTCGGCCTGCGCGACGGAAATCTGGTCGTCGACGTGCAGTGCGCCCCGGAAGACGGTCACGCGAACGGCGTGATCATCACGCAGGTCGCCCAGCGCATCGGCGTGCCGGCGTATCAGATCACCGTCATCCGCGGGCATTACAAGCTGCTGAAAACCTTCCGCGTGCAGCAAATTGATCAGCCGACGCTCAATGCCCGCCTGCAGCGCCTCGGTTAAGTTTCTGGGCTGAGCGCCGCGTGAAACCGCACCCGCTCAACCGGCGCTGCGGCCGGCCTGCAGCAGGTTCAGCGGCTCAGTCCGCGCCAGCCGGATCGCCGGCCAGATGCTGGCGAGCAGGCTCACCAGGATCACCGACCCCACGCCCAGCCCGACCACGGTCCAAGGCACCACCAGCGGCGGGTTGTGCCCGATCGTCAGCTGCATCAGCCGCCGACCGTCGATGGTCATGCACAATCCGCACGCCAACCCCATCGCCGCCCCGACGAGTCCGAGCAGCAACGCTTCGACGAAAATGACCCGCAGCAGCACGCCGCGCATCAGCCCGATTGACCGCAGCACACCGAACTGCCAGCTCCGCGCCCGGATGCCGGCAATGATCGTATTGGTGACGCCCAGGCTCGCCACCAGCAGCGCGCCCCAGGCCACCGTGCTGGCCGCCACCAGCAAATTCGACATGCTCTTTTGGATCGTGTACTTCAGCTGCCGCACGTCGGCGACATTGATAGAATCATCGCCCAGGTCTTTGCGCAGCTGCTGCGTCACGCTCTCCTTGTTCACGCCGTATTTTTTGAAGTTCGCGCACATGATGTAAACGTTGGTGACGCCGAAGTCTTTTTTCGCATCGGCGAGCGAGCCGAACACGCAGGCCGTGCTCTGCTGCTCAAACTGCTTGGAAAGATCGAACGAGCTGACCATCACGTCGATCCCGGGGGACCAGACCACGCCGGCGATCTTGAAGGGGATTTCGCCCTTGGTGCTGCTCTTGAGCGGCAGGGTGTCGCCGACGTTCAGGTTCTTCAGCCGGTGCAGTTCGTCGGTGATCAGCACGTAGCCGCCCTTGGCGAGCAGTCGCGCCGCCTCCTCGGGCGTACCCTGGCGGAAATCGAGCTCCATCAATCGAAACGCCCGATCCGGGTCCACCGCTACAAACATCGTATTTCCCGGCAATGCCGTCCCCAGCAAGCCCATGATGCCGCCGCCCACCGCCGGCGCGAATGCGCCGATCGGCATGACGTCCTCGCGTTTGAACTCCGGCGAATCCGCCAATTGCCGCTGCTGTTGCGGAGACAATCACGAGAGCGACCGGGTGAAGATGAAAACATCGGGAAACCGATCCGGAATTTTCCAGCTCGCCAACGACGATTGGCCCTGCACCTGCATCACCACCAGCACCGCCAGGCCCACCATCAGCGCCGAACAGGTGCCCGCCAGCCGCCATTGTCCGCTTTCAAATTGCTGGCGCACGATCGCCATCGGCACGCGCATCAGCCAAGCCGCCAGCGGCGCCACCACTTGCCCGAGCAGCCACACGAACATCGGCGCCAGCAGGAAAAATCCGATCATCAAGCACGGCAGGCCGACGATGAAATGCGAGTAAAACCGAATTTCCCGCGCATACGGCACACTCATCGGCACGTACAGCAGGAACGGATCGAACAACACTAACGCCAACCCCAACAGGCCGACGCGCCAGGGGGGCCCGCGGCGGGGGGGAGCCGCCAGGGGGGCCATTGCCTCCAAGGGGTCGACGCGCGTCGCCTGCCAGGCCGGCAACGCACTGGCCAGCACCGACGCCCCCAGCGCCGCCAGCGCCGATCCCAGCACGCCCAGCCAATCCAGCGTCGGCACCACTTCAAACCAGTGCCGCAGGATCAGCACGATGATCACCGACACCCCAAACCCCAGCGGCGCGCCGATCAATACGCCCAGCAAGCCCAGCCCCGCGCCTTCGCTGATCACCAACCGGGCCACCTGCGATTTGCTGGCGCCGATCGCCCGCAGCATCGCCAGCGTGCGCTGCCGCTCCACGACGCCGATCGCCAGCGTCGAGACGATGATGAACATCGCCGACACCAGCGTCACCGCGCCCGCCAGCATCGAGATCAGCCGCAACAGCAGGAAATTCTTGTCGATGTCGGCCCGCGTTTGTCGCGAGAGCTTGAAGCGCAGTTGCGGGTCCATCGCCTTGAGCTTCGCCTGCCAGCGATCATTGAACGCCTGCATGTCGGTATTCGGCTTGAACTGAATGCGGATCTGGCTGATGCGATCCGGATTGTTCTGCCCGTAGAAGAATTTCTGCACGTCCGGCAGCGGGGCGTACGCGCTCATGACGAAGCCGGCGAACAATCCCGGCTTGTGAACGATCCCCACGATCGGCAACGACAATTCGCCGTACTGGCCTTTCAGCGTGAAGGTGTCGCCCACCTTCAGCTTCTGCTTCTCGGCCAGGCCCTGGTCGATCACGCACGCCTGCTCACCCACGTTGAACCATCGGCCGGCGTCGGTCCGCATCCAATCGAGCAACCGATCGTGCGCCCGATCCACGCCCGTAAGCGTCACCCGGCCCGACATCGGATTGAAGGTCTGCCCGGGCAACGTGACATCGCTCTCCAGCCGCGGCATCACCAGGTTCACGTTCGGATCGGCCTGCAGATCCGCCACCAGCGACGCGGGCATCGACCGCGAGTCGCCGGTGTGGGTGACGGTCGCATCGACCACGCCCATGAACTGGTCGATGAACCCGATCGCCGCGTGCTGAAACGCGGCAATGCCGCTGGTGATCGCCACCACCAGCGCCACCGAGATCGCAATCGCCAAGGCCGTCAGCAGCGTGCGGATTTTACGAACTCGCAGATTCCCCGCGACAAGCGTCAAAAGCATGGGGCGATTGTATTCGCACTCGCCGTCTGGCGCAGCGCCCTCAGTTGCCCTGATCCGCCGCCATGTTGCGTTAACGCAACATCCGGCGTGGCGGGGCGGCATCATCCGTCACAGAACGAACCCGCATTTTTTGCGCGAGCGATAAATCGTGCCCCTATCATCGAGTGGCATTCGATTTACTGAAGTGACCGGCGTGAAACACGCGACGCTTTCCATCCTCTGCCTTGCCGCCGTTTGCATCGGTTCAGGTTGCGCGAGCCAGCCGTCCGCGGATTCATCGGCGAACGCCGTCCCGCAACATGAATACCGTCCCGTCGCCGCCGCGGCGCTGGCGTTCGACCCGCCGATCGCCTCGCAAACCCCCGCCCCCGACCTCAGCCGAGAGGGCCGAAGCCTTGCTGCATTCGCGGGTTATGAACAAAGCGTGACGAGCTTTTCGTACGTCCATCAGCGCGACGATCAACGCTTCGACAACGGCCGATTCCAGCGGACGGCTTACTCGGATACGACCTCGGTTCTCTCCCGATAAAAAATTAGAGCCTGGCGCGCGTCCGATTTTTGCTTGCTTTCTGCGTTGACGCTCGTAAAGATAAAACGTAAGTCTGCTGCAATTCATCGGTTAAACTGCCCGAGGCGGTGACGTCATGGCCACTATCACCAAAAAAGAACTTATCGACCGCATCGCCGACTCCACGCGGGAGCGTCGAGTGCAGGTCAAACGCATCGTTCAACAATTTCTTGACGAAGTCATCGACGAACTCGCCAAAGGCAATCGCCTGGAGTTTCGGGACTTCGGCGTCTTCGAAAGCAAGCTGCGCAAAGCGCGGCGCGCTCAAAACCCCAAGACGCTCGCGCCCGTCGCCGTCCCGCCGAAGCGGACCGTCAAGTTCAAGATCGGCCGCATGATGAAGGCGAAACTCGGCGACACCGGCGACGCACCGCCGGCCCCGCAGCCCTCGCCCCAGCAGCCGGCGCACTCGTCCTAACCCGCGGTGTCGCCCAGCCGCCTGCTCCCGGTTAAAACCTTGGGCATGGCCGGCGCTTTTTGGGATGACGTTCGTCTTGCCTTGCAGTCGCGCGAAGACCGCGCGCTGTTCCGCCAGCGCAAAATCGTCGAACCGACCGGCCCCGTCACGCTGTCGCTCGATGCGCGCCCCTTCGTCAACTTTTGTTCGAACAATTACCTCGGCCTCACCCATCACCCGCGGCTGCTAGCGATCGCGCGCGATGCCGCCTCCGTCGGCGCGGGCGCGGCCGGGCTGATCAGCGGGCATACCCCTGCGCATGCCGCCGCCGAAGCCGCGCTCGCCGCATGGAAACACACCGACGCCGCGCTGCTCATGCCAAGCGGCTATCAGGCGAATCTCGCCGTCGTGCAAACCCTGCTCGGCATCGCCGAAGCCAGCGGTCGACCGGTGCGGTTTCTCGTCGACAAGCTCGCACATGCCTCGCTCATTGATGCCGTCCGCCAGCACGACGTCCGCTTCCGCATCTTTCCGCATAACGGCCTGTCGAAATTAGCGCGACTGCTCGCCGACGCACCGCCCGACGAGCGGCAAGTCGTGTTGACCGAATCCATCTTTTCCATGGACGGTGATGCCGCCGATCTCCGCGGCATCGCCGAGCTCAAGCGTCGCCACGACTTCGTCCTCTTCGTCGACGAAGCCCACGGCAGCGGCCTGTTCGGCAGGCACGGCGCCGGTCTGATCGATGCGCTCGGCGTGAGCGATGCCGTTGACATCAGCCTGGTGACGCTCTCAAAGGCGCTGGGCCTGAGTGGGGCGGCAATCTGCGGGAACGAGCTGTTCATCCGGGCCGTCCAGAATTTTGGCCGGGCGTACATTTATTCGACGGCCGTCCCTCCATTGGCCGCCCAACTCGCGCATGAGGCGGTCCGCATCTGCATTGATGAACCGCACCTGCGCGAGCGAGCGCTTCAGCACGCCCAGCACGTCCGCCAAGCACTCGCAGCCCAGGGGTGGCACGTGCCAGCGGGAGAGTCGCCGATCGTCCCCGTCATCGTCGGCGAAGCGCCCCGCGCCCTGCAGCTGGCCGACCGCTTGCGGGACGAAGGGCTGCTGGTGGCCGCCGTCCGTCCGCCCACGGTTCCGCCGGCCACCAGCCGCCTGCGCATCACGCTCAGCGCCGCCCATTCCGACGCCCACGTCGCCCGATTGCTCGACGCCATGCAGCGCGCGATTTGAAGATTGCGCCGACCCGCGTAAAACGGCGGCATGGAACCGCTCTTCATCGATCGATTGATCGCCGCCGTCCGCGATAAACGCTCCCCCATCTGCGTCGGCATGGATCCGATTCTCGATTCGTTCCCCGCCGCACTGAAGCCCAAAGACGCGCGCGACCTCGATGCCTGCGTCGATGCGGTCTTCGATTTCTGCTCCGGCGCACTCAAGGCCGTCGCGCCGATCGCGCCGGTGGTGAAGTTCCAGAGCGCGTATTTCGAAAAATTTCTCTGGCAGGGCGTTGAGGCGTATTACAGCCTGGTGCAGGAAGCCAAATCGCTCGGCCTGCTGGTGATCGGCGACGTGAAGCGCGGCGATATCGGCTCCACCAGCGAAGCCTACGCCGCCGCCCACCTGGCCGACCTTGAATTCCACGGCCTCGACGACGCCGCCACCCCCGATGCCATCACGCTCAATCCGTATCTGGGCCTCGACACGCTCGAGCCGTTCCTGCAGGTCTGCCGCGATGAAGCGAAGGGCGTGTTCGTGCTCGTTCGCACGAGCAACCCCGGCTCAAAAGATCTGCAGGACCAGAAAATGGAAACCGGCGAAACCCTCAGCGAGATGCTCGCCGGCAAGCTCCAAACGCTCGCCGCCGCAGCGCCGCTGATGGGGCAGCACGGGTATTCCAATCTCGGGGCCGTCGTCGGCGCGACGCAATCGCACACGATGCAGTCGCTCCGCCAGCGGTTGCCGAGCAGTTACTTCCTGCTGCCGGGTTATGGCACGCAAGGGGCGACCGCCGACATGACGCGGGCCGCCTTCGATGAGCGGGGCCTGGGGGCGCTGGTGAGCGCCAGCCGCAGCGTGCTTTATCCGAAATCGGCCGGCCCGGATTGGCAGTCCGCCATCGCCGCCGCCGCTGAAACCATGCGGAGCGAAGTCGCCGCCATCAGCGGGCTGGCGTAAGCGCAGCGCTGGACGCCGTGTGGGGCGCAGAGCGGTGCTACGATCCAGTGTTTTTGCGTCTGTTTGTTTATGCGTCATGGGCGCGATCGGTGCGAGTGGTGATGTCATTAGCCAACAAACGCGTCACGGTCCTGGGCCTCGGTCGATTCGGCGGCGGCATCGCGGTGGCGCGGTGGCTCGTCGAGCAGGGGGCAATCGTCACCGTCAGCGATCGCGATTCGGCCGAGGCGCTGCAGGATTCGGTCGCCCAACTCGATGGGCTGCCGATCACGTTTCACCTGGGGGAGCAGCCGGCCCGCGATTTCACCGACACCGATCTGCTCGTCACCTCGCCGGCTGTTAAACCGGTGAGTGATTTGCTGAAACTCGCCCGCGAAGCGGGGGTGCCGATCACCACCGAGATCTGCCTCTTCGTCGAGCGATGCCGCGGCCGGGTGCTGGGCGTCACCGGCACCAAGGGCAAATCCACCACCACGCGCCTGCTCGGCGACATGCTGAGCTCTGTCGGCCCCTGTTATGTCGGCGGAAACATCGGCAAATCCCTGCTGCCGGAACTGCCGGCCATCAATGAACAAACGCCGGTGGTGTTGGAACTGTCCAGCTACATGCTGCATTGGCTGGGGCAGATTCACTGGTCGCCGCACGTGGCCGTCATCACCATGCTCGGGCGCGATCATCTTGATTGGCACGGCAACGCGGAGGCGTATCTGGACGCCAAGCGAAACATCACCCGCTTCCAGCGGCCCGGCGATCGCATCGTGCGGCGAGACGACGAGCTGTCGCGCTCCTTCCCGCAATTGCCGGGCGTCATGACGGCGATCTATCCGGACGCGTCGATCCCACCCTTCGAACTGCTCCTGCCGGGCGCGCACAATCAGCACAACGCCCAGGCCGCCTATCTGGCGAGCGGGTTGGCGTTCGAGCAAGCGCAGCAGGCGGTTCGCCAATTTCGCGGCCTGCCGCATCGGCTTGAACTGGTGCACGAAGCCAACGGCATCCGCTTTTACAACGATTCCATCGCCACCATCCCCGAAGCCGCCGTCATCGCGTGCGACGCGTTCCCCGCCGGCCGGGTGATTCAGATCATCGGCGGCTCCTTAAAGCCCGGCCTCTCTTGGGATGCGATGTGCCAACACCTGGGCGCTCGCTGCCGGGCGGTGCTCTGCGTCGGTGAAATCGGTCCGATGCTGGCCCAAGCATGCGGCACGGTCGGCGAATACGTCGACACGATTTCCGCGGCCGTCGCCCGCGCCCAGGCGCTCGCCCGGCCGGGCGATGTCGTGCTCTTGAGCCCCGGCACCGCCAGCTACGATCAGTTCGCCAACTATGAACAGCGGGGCGAACGCTTCGCCGCCGAGGCACGCGCCCGCTGAATCGCATCGGGAGCGGGCTTCGTGGTAAAACCGTGCGATGCGAAACGCCTCGGAGCGCTATCACAACCGCGTCGCCAAACAGTACGACAACATCTACGACGATTCGTACTGGGCCTTTCATGACGAGATCACCTGGCGGGCGATCAAGCCGCACCTGCCCCGCAACGCGAACGCCGCCTGCTGCGACCTCGGCTGCGGCACGGGGAAATGGGGCCTGAAGCTGCTCAAGAGCGGGTATCCCACCACGTTTCTCGACCACGCACCCGGCATGATCGAAAAAACCCGGGAAAAGCTCGAATCCATGGGTCCCCGCGCCCGCAAGGCAACGCTCGTGGTCGGCGATATCGTCGCCATGCCGGACCTTGCCGATGGGGCGTTTGAACTGGTGGTGGCGATGGGTGATCCGTTGTCGATCTGCTCCGATCCGCAGCGGGCCGTCCGCGAATTCGCCCGCATCCTCGCCCCCGGCGGCACGATCATCGCAACGGCCGACAACAAGCTGGCGGCCATCGACCACTACATCGATCGCGGCAATCTGGACGCGCTCGAAGCATTCGTCAAAACCAGCCGCACCCATTGGCTCACGCAGGACGAACGCGAAAAGTTCGAATTGACGACCTTCACGCCCCACATGCTCAGCCGCCTGTTCGAACAGGCGGGGCTTGAGGTGCTTGAGCTGATCGGAAAAACGATCCTGCCGGTGCGCCAGAATCGAAAGCTCTTGGAGCATGACGATGCGGTGAACCGACTGATCAAGCTGGAACAAGCCTTGGCCAAAGACCCCTCCGCGGCGGCGGCGGCGGGGCATCTGCAGATCACGGCCCGCAAGATCGCCCATTAGATCGATTGGAGAACAATTTATAACGGCCCGCGTGCGAACTCGCCCGCTCATCCGCTATGATGCCGGGCATGTTCCAGTTCGTGTATGCAGTGGGGGAGGGTGAATCGATAGCGGATGCGGCTAGTCTCACCGCGTTTGCCGGCGTCGAAACGCCCAGCCTCGCTTCAGCCGCCCTCGCTCCAGCCGCCGATGCACCAGGCGCCGACGAGATCGGCCTGCACGTGCCATTCGAACAACTCGATTCTGTCACTCATCCGCCGCGATACCTGCGGCTGATGCCCCCCCGGGCGACGCTCCCGACGGCAACACTCGGCCACCGCCTGCGCGAAGCTGCCGAGCGTTGGCCGACCACGCAGATCCTGATCGAAAGCGGCGGGGCGTTTGCGACCGCGCCCGCGCTCTGGGCATTGATGGAAGCGGCCCTGAACCCCCGGGTGAAAGTCGCCTGGCAACCCGAAGCGCAGGACAGCACCGCATCTGCCGCCGGTTCACCGGGCCGGGAGAATTCGCCCGAGACATCGGCGGCGGTGATCATTGCGACGCTGAACCTGCGGCTGGGGGCCGTGCGGTTGCGGCGGTGGGATCGCCAGGCCATGGACATCTGCAAACGCCTGGCCGGCATCGGGTTCGAAGGATGGATGGTGCTCGATCCGTCCGACACGCCGGCCGACACGCCGGCCGACATGCCGCCGGGCGCTTCGCGCGTAGCGGCCGCGGCGGATTTGGCGGCGCAAATCCGGCAGTTGATCGATCCTCC
>JBQCCH010000273.1:0-2989 GCA_051962375.1 Tepidisphaeraceae bacterium | reverse complement strand
GCAGCGCGGGGTCCTGAATGAATCGTTCGGCCTTGGTCACATACCCGGCGGCGGTCGTCGCAAGCGTTGAGTCGTCGAGCAGATACGAATGGCGATGCGGATCGGCGGGCTCCCCGGCGTGTGCAACAACTGCACGGCCGGCGGCCATGGCCGTCAGTGTGCCGGTGATGGTTCCGGTCGGGAACGGCGCGAGATAAACGTCGCTCATTCGGAACAAGTCGGTGAGGTCTTTCCGCTTCCCGACAAATCCCGCCCGCTTCGTAAGGCCAGAGGATTCGAGCCGCCGCTTCAGTGCCGACATGTCCCCATCGCCGGCAACCAACAGCACGGCCGCTGGGTTTTGTCGGAGCGTTTGGACGACGGCGTCAAAAAATTCCGGCGACGCAGGTTCGTCGGCATCGTTGATCAACGTCGTGAGCAGGACCGATTGCTCCGGAATCCCAAATGCCGATCGAGCCGGCGTCGACGTTTCCAGTGCCACGGGCTCAACGCCTTCGCAGAGGAGTTGGACCTTCGCCTGGCGATGCTGCTCCGAGCGTCGATCGGCCTCAAACCGATGTGCATCGAAATAGACGGCATGGTCCGCATCGCCGCTCAGGATCGGGAACCGGCGAACGATCTGTATCTTTGCTTTCGCGGGTGTCCATCCCCCGAGTACCGCCGCGACGGGATCGCTGGCGTGGGCATCGATGATCAGGACGTCGATCTGATCGCGAAAAATCTGGTTGGCGAGTTCCCGCGCATCACCGGCAAGGTCGTGATCCAGCGGGCCGAACCATACGGGCACGCGGCGGCGGCTCAGTTGGTCGACAGTTTCCTTTCCTCGCTTCGCGCTGCCCGGCGTGAATGGGCCTTGGCCGAAGGATTGTTTCTCACGGCGAACGGTCGCTTCGGTGCTGTAAACGTGGAACTTCGATTGTTTGGGATCAAGGTGCTTGGAAAGCCCGGCAATCAGTCGGGCCGACGCGTCATCGTCGGCAATGGCTGTCGTCACGTAGCCGATTTTCAACTGGGCATTGTGCCAGTCGCGCGGCCCCGGAGGGCACCAGCCGATGGCGTGGCTGCAGCGATCATAGTGGGCCGCGATGGTGCGGGCGTTGCCTCGATCGCGCAGGAATGCGCCGCCGCTCTGCAAATCCTGCAAAAGGCCGGACTGGATCGCTTCCATGGCCACGCCGAATTCACGCCGACGAATCGCCGCATTGCCGAAGCGGATCACGGGCTCGCATCGCTGCTCATTCAGTCCGAGAAAGCCCAGGACCGACAAGAACTGGAACAGAACTTTCTGGTCGGCATAGTCGATCGCTTCAAGCGCTTCCTTCAGGTAGGCATGCGATCGGCGCAGATCGAGCATGGCGTGCGCGTGGTTGGCCAGGAACTTTTCGGCGGCGTTGGCGGAGTCCTGATAGACCTCCAGCTGCTGCGGCTCGATCAGTTCGCCTTTATTCACACGATCAACGAGTTCCAACAACGATGCCATGACGCCTCCGACCAGTGAAAGTCCAGTATGCTTTCAGCTACGTCGGCGGTTGCAGGGCACGAGTTAAGAACTCCCGGCGCTTTCCAGGTCAATTCCGGCAGGAATCGGCATTCCGAGGGCTTTGCAGGTCCGAATAAATATTTGCCGTATCGGCGATATCTTAGGGCACCGTGGTGGGCTGGGTGGCCGGGGCGGCGATGGGCGTTTCGGTCGTGTCCAGCGTCGCATCCGATGGCGCGGTGCTGGGGGTGACGGGCTGGGTGGCGGGCGTCTTGTTCAGAAAGGCGGCGGCCAATCGTTGGCCCATTTCGATCTGGCTGGCGGCATTAAAATGGGTGCCCCGGTCGCGGGTCACGAGGCCAGCGGATGTTGCAAAATAGACGTGCGGCAGCATATGCGTGACATCACGTTGGCCTTGGCGGACGTTATCACGATGGTGATTGTCAAAGACTTCGCCGACGACGAAAGGCAGATCGGGCATTCCAAGGTCGGCGCGGAGCCGCGTGATGAAGGATGCGAGCATCGGCCCATAGTGGCCGGGCGGGAGCGAAGCGTCGCTTTCTCCCTGATGCCAGATGATCGCATCGATCGAGTAGGTGTCGCCGTGGGCGGTTAAATTCTGCAGCGCCTGGTGAATGAATGCCCGCGATTGGTCCCACAGGCGATGGCGGACATCTGGATTCCAGTCGATCCGCAAGTTGGTGCCACCTTCGGAAAACTTGATCAGCGCCACATGATGGCCGGGCATGGCGTCCGCGATGGCGCGGCCGAAGCCGACTTCGAGGCCGAACGTCTGGCTCGGCAGCTTAAAATCGGGCCCGCCCCGATTCGCTGGCACGCTCCAGCCGGGTGAGAGCGGCTGCCAGCCCTCGCTGCTCAGCGCTGGGCCGCGCAAATCGGAACAGGAATAGTCGATCTTCACATCGCTCTGCGGACGGTTGTACTTTTCGAGTGGGCCGACGAGGTCTTTCGCCTGGCCCCGCCCATCCATATTGGATTGGCCAATCAGAATGAACACATCGAAATGCTCGGCATGCGCGCGGGGCGTCAAAAAAAGAGCGCACAGCGCAGCAGGCACGACCCATGGAATCCAGCGGGGAAACGACATCTGACAACCTCCGCGCCTGATTCAACAACCCAGGCAATGCTCCGCAGCATAAACGTTCCGCGCAGAGCCGTCCAAATATCGCCGCCCTGCAATCGCTACCGCGGCGCGGGACTCAATCGAGCGAAGACGAGTCGGTCCGCATCGGTTTCTCCTTTGCGAAGCGTTTCAGCCGGCAGCAGGACCTCGACGTGGCCTGGAAGTTGAGAGAGGGTGCGGGTTTCGCAGATGAGGTAAAGCGCTTTGTCAGCCGGCACTTTGGCCGGGTCATCGATGCGGTAGGGGATCGGGTCGAGATAGAAAGCGACGTGTGCTTCCTCCAAGCCGACCAGAGCGACGCGCTGGCCGGCGGGCAGCATGGCGCTTGCGCGCCGGCCGAGCTGGGCCGATGCGGAATAGCCTTC
>JBQCCH010000272.1:0-2200 GCA_051962375.1 Tepidisphaeraceae bacterium | reverse complement strand
TCGGCCTTGCCGCAGCCGATTTCGAGGATGGTTTTGGAGCGCAACCCGTATTGCTCCACCAGCCGCTCGACGCACGCGGCAACGAATTGCTGATAGGAAGGGGAATGATGTTGCGAAACGTCATAGCTGCCATCAAGGATGAGCTTGGCCGGATCGAAGCGGGTGTTGAACACATGGCTGCACCCGGCGCAATAGTGCAGGTCAATGTCGCCGCGTGGGGCAACCTGCGCCTCTTCCCGCGTTGGCCAAAGGATGCCGTCCTGGCAGGGGACGTCGTTGAGGGTGAAAAACGACCGGGTTTGCGTCCCGCAACAAACGGGGCAAACGGGCATTGCCGCATCGACATCGAGTTCAGCCATGGCATCTCCTATCGAAGGTTATCGGCACACGGCAGTTTCTTGCGTAGCCCGCCGCCTTATCAGACCCAGGGTCGCCAACCGAGCCGCACCCGGGCCCCGCGCCGCAAGTCGTCCGCCTGCGCCACTGGACTAAAACCGACATTTCCCGATCATGGCGCACGATGCAGATTCCCGTGGACACCCTCGTCGCCGCTCGCGATGCGATCGCGGCCAAAACGATTTCCTCGCACGAGCTCACGCGCCTCACGCTCGCACGCGTGCAGGCATTGAACCCAACGCTCAATGCCTACAACGAAGTCCTGGCCGAGCGCGCCTTGGCGACCGCCAAGCAGGTGGATGACGGCCACATCAGCGGCCCGCTCGCCGGCGTGCCGATCGCCATCAAAGACAACCTCTGCACCAAGATCGGCAAGACCACGTGCAGCTCCAAGATGCTGGCGAACTTCCGCAGTCCGTATGACGCCACCGTCATCCAAAAACTCGAAGCCGCCGGGGCGGTCATCATCGGCAAGACGAATCTTGACGAATTCGCCATGGGATCCAGCACGGAAAACAGCGCCTTCGGCCCCACCAAAAATCCGTGGGACACCGATCGCGTGCCCGGCGGCAGCTCGGGCGGCTCGGCCGCGGCGCTGGCGGCGTCGCTGTGCTGCGCATCGATCGGCTCCGACACCGGCGGCTCCATCCGCCAGCCCGCTTCCCTTTGCGGGATGGTCGGCCTGAAGCCCACGTATGGCCGGGTCTCGCGATATGGGTTGGTCGCCTTCGCCAGCTCGCTCGACCAGATCGGCCCCTTCACGTGGACGGTCGAAGACGCAGCCCTGCTGCTCGGCGTGATCAGCGGGCATGATCCCAAGGACACCACGTCGGCCCCCGTCGATGTGCCGGACTACGCCGCCACTGTAAACCAGCCGATCGAGGGGATGCGCATCGGCGTCGTGAAAGAATTCGCCACCATGCCCGGCATGGACCCGCAGGTGACGGCCGCCTTCAACGCGGCCATCGAGCAATACAAAAAGCTGGGCGCGACGATTGTCGATGTCTCCTTGCCCAACAGCGCTTACGGGATCGCCGCGTACTACGTGATCGCGCCCTGCGAAGCGAGCAGCAACCTGGCCCGATACGACGGCGTACACTTCGGCCACCGCACCGCCGAGCAGTGCCACGACATCATCGAGTTGTTCAGCAAGAGCCGCGCCGAAGGGTTCGGCGATGAGGTCAAGCGCCGCATCATGATCGGCACTTATGCCCTCTCGTCCGGCTACTACGATGCCTACTACGTTCGCGCCCAGAAGGTGCGGGCGTTGATCAAGCGGGACTACGATGAGGCCTTCAAGAAGTGCGATGTCATCCTGACGCCCACCTCGCCGGTACCGGCCTTCAAGGTCGGGGAAAAATCGAGCGATCCGCTGTCGATGTACCTGTGCGACGTCTTTACGGTGACATGCAACATCGCGGCGATCCCAGGCATCAGCCTGCCCTGTGGATTCACCGCCGGCGAAAAGCCGCTGCCGATCGGCATGCAATTGCTCGCGCCGGCGTTCGCGGAAGAACGCTTGTTCCAGGCGGCACGCGTGTACGAAAAGGCGACCGACTGGCACAAAGCCCGCCCGATGATCGGCGACATCAGCTGACCATTCGCCGCAGCCGGTCAATTTCGATTGTGGCCCACGCCGGGTTGTTTTACCTTGGCGGGCCTTGCGAGGGAGACGTCTCAAGTTCGCGGTCCTCGTTTTCCAGGCGCTGTGGATGTTCGTCATCCTGCCCGGACACCAGCGAGGCATGATCGTGCTCGGCGGCTGCACCGATTGCGCGGCCAGCACACCCAGTTGTTGCGCCGA
>JBQCCH010000271.1:0-3464 GCA_051962375.1 Tepidisphaeraceae bacterium | reverse complement strand
TCGCCGCGACCGTGTGGCGACTCAGCAATCTAGCGTCAATGATCAGACGGATTTGTTGCTGCAGGGCTTGGTGAACGCCGCCCGCGGTGAAATGGCTGAGGCGCGAGATGTTCCGGGGGAATCGCCGGACGCGGCCGATTTACGGAAGTCCGACACGCCCTGGCTGGCGAGCCGCGTGCCGGGCACGATCGATCCCAACCAGGTGTTTTCCGGCAACGCCGCCAATGACGCCGGCGAAAATCGCGCGTGCTGGCCGATCGTGAGTGGGCCGCTGCTGGGGGTCAGTTATTTTGAGTCGCCGATGACCAGGGCCGGGGCGTCGATGACATTCACGCGGCGCGATCATCTGGTTCCGACCTTTCTCTCCCTCGCCGGCGAGCGATGGCCCGCGTTAGGCGTGCCGGGGGATGGATCCGCGGGCGACGCGACGTTCATCGCCGGTGATGCCGATGGGGACGGCATCGCGGATGCGGGCCTGTTTCGGTTGCCGGTCGGGCGGCTGTCGGGGGTGACGTATTTCGGGGCGGTGCGGATCGTTGACGACGACGCGGCGGTCAATCTCAATACCGCGTTTAGCCGCGACTACGACGTCCGCGGTGACGGGACCGTCATCCCCTTGGCCGACAACCCGACCGCCGGCGCGTTTTCGGCCCACGTCGGTCTCGCGGAATTGCTGCGAACCGCGATCCCCTCGGCCGCGCGAAACGCCCTTCCCCCCGCGCCGGCCCCGGCGACCGTGGATCATCTCACGACGGATGACACGTTTGCGACATTCAATACCTACCGCTGGGGGCTGAGCGGCGCCGGTTTGCCGATCGGCATCGCGGGCGCCGGGCGAACAATGGTCATCGACGACACGCCGCTGGCCGATGGACGCGTGGGAGCACGGGCTGACATCACCGGCACCCTTCCCGAATACCAATTCGCCACGCTCGGCGATTGTCTGCAAAACCAGGTCGCTGCGCGCATCGAGCGGCCCGGGATCAGTGCCGCGCCTGACGTCCACGCCCGATCGCTTTTTCCGGAAGGGCTCGCGCTGTCGGCACGGTTTTGCCTGGCGTGGCCGGAGGATGTGGTCGGCGGCGGTTCGAATCCGCTGCTGCGTTCGATCGATGGGTCGATCCATTTTGGCCCGACATCGCAAACCGCCGGCCCAACGTCGGCGAACAGCACGCCGGTCGATTGCCAGCCGTTCACCGGATCGGCAAGCGACGGCATCGATCGGTGGTTCACGAGCCAGTTCGATGTTTTAGGTGAAGACCCGTCTCAGCCGAGCACCTGGATGAATCGGCGAACGCTCCTGGTCGATTCGAACGGCACGAGCGAAGTCGTTCGCCAGCACCGATGGCTGCCGTCCGAAGTGACGAGTGCGCCCGCCCGCGTGCCGCGGCCACTCGATGCGAAGGCGTCGATCAACACGGCCCCGTTCGCCGATGCATTCGCGTCGTTTTTCCAGGTCTTTGCGAGCGATCCGTTCGACGCCAAAGCCGACGACCAGGGGACGCCGTTCAGCGCGCTCTTTCTGGCTGCGAAGTCGGCGCGAGCGGGTGCGGGTTTCGACGCGGCGGCAGGCATCTACACGGCGGCTGGCACCTCGGGCGGCGGGTTCTACGCCGATCCGTACATTGGCACACGCTTCGATCGGCCCGAGCCGAGCGCCCCATTGGATTGCGGCGATCGGCTTGAACCCCCGGGCTTGGCCTCGGTCGTGAATGGGAAAGTTAGCAGCGCGAGTGCCCCGGTCGGCGAGCAACACCCGCTGCGGATGTTCCGCTCACCGCTTCGCGTGCCGGCGGTGTGTGATGCGTCGCGCACGCCCCCTGCCGGGCCGATCTGGAACGCGGGCGTGCCGCGCTTGCCGGCCGATCAGGTGTTGATCCTTCGGGCGGCCTTGGCGGCGGCCAACCTGGAGGCGATGTGCGACAGCAGCCATGACGCGCTATTTCGAAACATTTTCGACAACAGCAATGCCGGCAGCGAGAACGATCGCACGACGTGCCATCGCATCCCGCTGACGGCCCTGATCGACGGAACGCCCGTGCCGATCGTCGCCAATGTCTACGGGCTTCGGCGGCAGCCGTACATCACGGAGATTTACGCCAACACGTCGGCCGGCATCGATGGCGCAGCCCCGCCCGCGCCGCCGGCATCTATTCGTCCGAATCCCAAGGGATATGTGGCGATCAAGCTCTTTAACCCGACCGCTGTCGCCATCAGCCTGCGGTATTGCCGCCTTGTGGGGCTCCATCGCTCGCGTCAAACGCCTTGGGCGATCACGCCGGGATCGTACCAGGGCATGAGCGTGCAACCGCTTGCTCCGCTGACCACGGGAAACGCGAAGGCGACCGATCAGATCGAGCTCGGCAATGCGGGCGTATCGTCGAATGTGCTGGGGGCGATCTTTCCGCCGTACGTGATTCCGCCGCACGGCACGCTCGTCCTGGAAAACCTGCCCGGCAGCGGCGTGCCAAGCCCAGCGACCGCGGGCGAAGACGCGACGTATCGCCCCACCAGCACCGGCCTGCTTTCCAGCAGCAATGACAACACCGGCCTCATCACGCCGACGGATTTTGCGACCCAGAATTTCGCTTACGTGCCGGGATTGTCGCGCGTGGTGTGGGATCGTGATCTTGTCCTGATGCGACCGGCCAACTGTCGGCCGCCGACGGCGTCGGTCTCTCCGGTGAATACCTTGGAATATCTCCCCGCCGACCCGGCGGCCGTCACGCCGACGCTTCATGGCATGGTCCCGCTCGATTCGTACGATTTTACCGGCCTAGCGCCGATGGATGATCCGGACTTTACGCCCGTCCGGACGCGCGCGGAGATCTGGCACTATGTGCGATCGGTCAATGAATCCGGAGCGGCCGCCGGCGGTTGGCGGTGGGTGTACCCCGGGCGCTACGACGCCGATCAATCGATCCCCAGCAGCGCAGGCGAGCTGCCCGCGCCGCGCCAGCAAGGCACCGTCCGGGCCGTTGGGTCCGATGGCGCATTCGGGTGGGATCCGCACACGATGCCGGACAAAGACCCGTTGGCGGAGCGGCCGATTCCGGGCGCGGCGGTCTGCCTGGGGTTGCCGATCGCACGGGGGACGGCGGCCACCTATCCCGATGGCTTTACGCTGCGACTGAACGCACCGGAGTGGCGCCCCGATCATCCGTTGCACGATTTCACGATGGCCGACACCAGCGGCGCGCCGCAGCCGAACCAATTTCCGTTCGGCGGCTTTTGTCGGTTGGCCGACCTGTTGCGTGTGCCGTTCGTCGGGTCGTACACGTTGCAAACCGCCGCAGATGTGACGGCCGGCCGGGACACCTACTTGGAGATCACGCCCGTCACGATGGACGCGGTCTTCGCCGAAGACACCGACCTCGCCGACAACGAACGCCCGAGCGATGACGGACGCCAGTCGCGCGAACAGATCGGCCGATTCATCCCGCTGCGGCCCAGCCGCGGGGACG
>JBQCCH010000270.1:0-2990 GCA_051962375.1 Tepidisphaeraceae bacterium | reverse complement strand
CGGCGGCCCGATGGCGGAGATGATCGAGATGGGACGTCTTTGTGCGGATCTGGAAGGCTGCCCCAAGACGGAATACACCGGCATCAGCGAGTTCATGCTGGGGTGCGAGCAGTCGCTCGCGGACCTGCCCACCTGGGTCGGCGAACTCTACCTGGAACTTCATCGCGGCACGCTCACCTCGATCGCATCCTTGAAGCGCGGCAATCGATTGTGCGAATTCGCGCTGCGCGACGCCGAATTGCTGGCGACGCTCGCCACGATGCGCGGGACGGCTTACCCGCACGATGCGTTGCGCCAAGCGTGGCGCAAGCTCCTGCTCAATCAGTTCCACGACATTCTGCCGGGCTCGGCGATTGCGGAGGTGAATGACGAAGCCCGGGCGACGTTCGAGCAGTGCGAACGCGAAGCCCTGGCGGTCCAGACGTCGGCGGCGCAATCGATCGGGGCACAGTCAATTGTGGCGGGAGATCGCACGAAACGGACGGCGCTGCTGGTGAACAGTCTCTCCTGGGCGCGGACCGGGGAGCTGGATTTAAGCGGGCTGCCCGAGGGAAGCGTCCCGGAGGGCGAGGGGGTCGTCGCGCAGGCATTTACCGACGTTTTCGGCCGACCGCGGATGGCGGTCACCGGCGTGGAACTGCCGCCGATGGGGTATCGCACGATCGACCTCGCGCCGGCCGGCCCGAGCCCGCGGTCCTGCTTCCGGGTCGAGGGGGATGTCGTGGAGACGCCCTTCGCGCGAGTGAAACTGGGCGCGAAGGGCGAGATCGTCAGCTTTTACGATCTGGCGAGTCGCCGCGAGCTCGTCAGGGAGGGGCACGCCTTCAATCGGCTGCTGGCCGGCGAAGATGTGCCGAATGCCTGGGACAATTGGGACATCGACCGCGACCAGGCCCGAAAGCTGAAGCCGTGCCTGACATTCATCGATCGCCAGGTGGTCAGCAACGGACCGCTGCAGTTGCGGATTCGGACGCGCTATCGGCTCGGCGAATCGACGACGCTCAGCCAGGACACGGTTTTTCATTCGACCACGCCCCGGGTCGATTTTGAGACGCTGGTCGATTGGCGGGAAAAGTATCAATTGCTCAAAGCATCGTTCGGGATTGCCGTGCAGGCGAACTACGCCCGGCACGAGATGCAGTTCGGCCACGTCATGCGCACCACGCATGACAACACCTCGTGGGATCGGGCGCAATTTGATGTCTGCGCGCACAAGTGGACGGACATTTCGGAAACGGACTTCGGCATCGCGTTTTTGAATGACTGCAAATACGCCTGCTCGGTGAAAAATGGCGAGTACCGCCTCACGCTGATCAAGAGCGGTCGGCATCCTGATGCGCGGGGCGATGCCGGATTGCACCGGTTTTCTTACGCCCTGCTGCCGCACGCCGGGGGGTTCTCGGCGCATTCGGTGGTGCGGCCGGCGTATGAGTTCAATCTGCCCCCGCGCGTTTTTATGGGCGGTCAATCGAATCGGAGCGAATTCCTGCTGGACCTGGATACGCCGAACGTGATCGTCGAATGCGTGAAAATGGCCGAAGACGCGAATGCGATGATCGTGCGGCTGTACGAAGCCTCGCAGACCGGGACGCATGCGACGCTTCGTTTCGCGACGCCCGTTGCCCGGGTGGAATCGACCAATCTTCTGGAGGAGCCGGAAGCAGACGTTCCTCTAAGCGGCGATGCCGTGGCGCTTTACTTCAGGCCGTTTGAAATCAAGACGCTGCGATGCACGCTGCGCTCCGGCGGGCGGTCGGGTTGACTCGTAGATGCGTCGTCGGGCGTCAAAGCATGACGGATCCGCCGTCGGCGAGGGTTTGCCGAAGGCGCGTGGTGCAGACGTCTCCCGCAGAGACGCCGCCTTGCAGCGCCAGGAACGCAGCCACGCCGGCCGCTTCGCCGACCTGATTCATGTTGACCATGACGCGGATCGCGCCGTGGGCGGTTTCGTCGGCGTCGATCATTCGCCCGGCGACGAGCAGGTTGGGCGGGCCCTGTTGCGGGATGAGAGCGCGGAACGGGATCTGATAAAACGTGGGATTTTCCGCCGTTTCCGGGCGCCAGCGGCCGACCTGGGCGGGGAAGCCCGGGCGTTCGAAGACTTCGCGGCCGTCGAGGAATTGAAACGTGTTGCCCGGCTTATCCTGGTGGTGAATGTCGACGCGGTACGAGCCGTTCGCGATCGCATCCGGGAAGCGGGTGCCATTGAGAATCTGCCCGCCGGTGAGTTGATGACGGCACCGGACGTGTCGGGATTCGCGAATGCCCAGCCGGGACGGCAACGCCTGCAGCGACAGTTGGCTGTCGGGGCTGACTTTTTTGAAAATGTCCATCAAGGCCCGCACCTGGCGACGGCCTTCAATTTCGGCGGCGGTGAGTTCGTCGGCGACGGCGGGATTTGCTCGCGTGACGCGGGTGGCCGCGAGCATGAAGACTTCCGACCCCGGCACCATCGCGCCCCAGGCGAAGCCTTCGGGGATGCCGAACGATTCGGCGTTTTCGTAGATCGCCCGCTGGAAGTTGGTGGTGAGAGTGCTCCATCCGGAGACCTTCGCGCAGGCCGTCGCGGGCTGCCAGTGGTTGGCCATGTAGGTTTCGAGCCCGAGCCGGTGCGCCAGATCGGCATCGCCGGAGGCATCGATGAAAAAGCGGGCGCGAATCGCGCCGCGGCCGGATTTATTTTCAACCATCACGGCTTTGAGTTCGCCGTTTTCGGTCCAGGGGGCGACGAACTGGGTATGGAAGTAGATCTTTAATCGATGGGCTTGCGCCAATTCATCGAGATCGATCCGCAGCTCTTCGGAATTGAAGATGAACCCCGCGCCGTGGTTGCGTTCGACGACGCGGACGGCATTGCGGCGCTTCAGCCGATCGATGACTTCGACCGTCAGGCCGCCGATGATGGTGCGGCGGTACTCGGTGTCGAGCAGGCTGTGCCAGATGTTGACCATGGAGTTGGTGGCGACGCCGCCGAAGCAGTTCTGCTGCTC
>JBQCCH010000269.1:0-3693 GCA_051962375.1 Tepidisphaeraceae bacterium | reverse complement strand
GCGGAGCAGGTGGGGAACTACGCGATTCGGTTGAACTGGTCCGACAAGCATGCGTCGGGCATCTACTCGTTCACCTACCTGCGCGAGATTTCGCCGGCGTGAATTTGCAGGTGTATCGGTGATGAAATTCGATTTCATATGCCGATGCATAAGCTGCACCGACATTTCGCGTTCATTGTAGTACCAGCGAAAATCGAGGGTGTGGAAAGGGTTTGCGACAATGGACGGCAGGCTCCAGGCTGCCATGATCGGTTTGCTGGCGACGGCGAATCGATTCGTCCGCGACGCGGAAGCTCGTATCGTTCTGCGACTGGATCGCCGAATTGTTGTGAGCGACGGGCATCGCGAGTTTGCGCACGCGATCGAACCGACGGCGCTGGACGCGATATCCGGACCTTACGCGGGCCCGATCAGCGGGCTGCCGGACGTGTGCCAGGGATTGTCGCAGGTTTTCACGGGGGCCATGGGGGCGTTGTTCCCGGCGGTGTGCGATGACGGGCACGTGGTGGGGCTCTTGTGCCTGAGCTTGGCCGACCTTTCGGTGCTGGATGCGGCATCGCGGGCGGCTGTGCAGTCGATCTGCCAACTGATCGCGATTCTGGCCGACACGCGATCGGCGGTCGCTTCGGACGAAAGCTTTCACGACCCGCTCACGCATCTTCCCAATCGCAATCTGTTTCTCGAACGCCTGGCCGAAGAATTGACCTTGGCACAGCGCACCAGCAATCGCGTTTCAGTGATGATGCTGGATCTGGACGGTTTCGCGGCGATCAACGAGCAATATGGCCGAACCCTTGGGGATCGGATGCTGCGGCGCGTGGGCACGCGGCTGCACCACGCGGTGCGGCGGACGGATCTTTTGGCGCGGCTGAGCGATGATGAATTCGCCATTCTGAGCGTGGCGCCGGCGGACAAGCTGCTGGCGGCTGAGGACGCGCAGCGGCTGCTGCAGGTGATCCACCAGCCGCTGTCGATCGAACAGGCGTCGGTGAGCCTGACGGCGAGCGTGGGCATTGGCGTCTCCCCGCACGACGGGATGACGGCGGCCGACCTGGTGATGAACGCCCGCACCGCGATGCACCGCGCGAAAATGCGCGGGCCGAACCAGTTTGAATTTTTCTCGCCGCAGATGAACGCCCAGGCGATCGAGCGGATCGAGATGACGGATTGCCTGTCCCGGGCGATCGACGGCGGCGAACTGCTGCTGCATTACCAGCCGATCGTGGACATGAAGCGGCATGTGACGGGGGTGGAAGCGCTGGTGCGCTGGAACCGCCCGGAGCGCGGGCTTGTGCCGCCCGACCGATTCATCCCACTGGCCGAACAAACGGGGCTGATCGTTCCGCTGGGGGCGTGGGTATTGAAGGAAGCCTGCCGCCAGGCGGCGGCCTGGGCCCGGGCGGGGCATCGGCTGCAGATGAACGTGAACGCGTCGGCGCTGCAGTGCGTGCGGGCGGATTTCGTGCCCACCGTCTTGCGCACGCTGCAGGAAGAGGGATTGGATCCGACGCAGCTTGAGATTGAATTGACCGAAAGCCTGCTGACGATCGATGCGGCGGTCATTCGCGAGCGGCTCGACGCGCTGCGGGCGGCGGGGGTGCGCGTGGCGATCGACGATTTCGGGGCCGGCAGCAGTTCGCTGTCGCGCGTGCACAGCCTGGCGATCGACACGCTGAAGATCGATCGGGAATTCGTCCGCGCGATCACCGACGAAACCGACACGCCGCTGCATCATCGCACGGCCGTGCTGCGGGCGGTGGCGACGTTGGCGCACAGCCTGAACCTGAAGCTGGTGGCCGAAGGGGTGGAGAATGTCGCGCAGCGGAATTTCCTGAAGCGGCTCGGGTACAACGCCCTGCAGGGCTACCTGTTCAGCCGACCGTTGCCGGCCGAGCAGGTGGAGGCGCTGTTTGAGCGGAACACGCTGACGATGCGTCACCCCCCGGTGGCGGCCGCCGCCTGATCGGGGCGGGGCAGGGCCGCGGCGATTTGCGGTGTTTTCGATTTCACATTTGCGTTCCGCCGCCGTAACGTCGGGGCAAGGACGCGCTGCATTGTCAGCCGAAACACGACATGTCATTGAAATCGCTGATTGCCACGGGAACCAAGCTTTGGTTGGATTCGATCGACCCGGAGCTGGTTCAGAAGAACTTCGATCTTGGCGCCGTCGGTGCGACGAGCAATCCGATCATTGTTTCCGATCTGGTGGCCACGGGGCGGTTCGATGACAAGCTGAAGCCGCTGTTTGACCAGGGCCTGAGCGATGAAGAGGCGGCCTGGGCGCTGACGGATCAGCTGGTGTCGCACGCGCAGGACGTGTTTCGGCCGGTGTGGGAAAAGACCAAGGGGAACACCGGCTACGTGAGCTTTGAGCTGGACCCGTTGATCGAAGACGTGGACCAGCCGCTGCCGCATGCGGAGCGGGTGAAGCGGTACATCGAACTGGGGAAAAAGTGGGGCACGAACCGGGGGAACCGGATGATTAAAGTCCCCGCCACGCCGGCCGGTCTGGATGCGTTGGAATCGCTGGCGGCCGCGGGGATCGCGATCAACGTGACGCTGATTTTTTCGGAGCGTCAATACAAGACGGCCCGCGACAACATCTGGCGCGGCGCGCAGACGCTGGCCTCGAAGGACAAGTTCAAGAGCGTGTATTCGATTTTCGTGTCGCGCGTGGACGTCTACACGGAAAAGCACGTGCCCCAACTGTCGGCCGAGGCGCAGGGGTTGGTGGGGATTGTGAATGTGAAGCGGCTGTGGAAAGAGAACCAGGAATTTTGGAAGGCGAAGGGATTGCCGCTGGAGCAGGAGATCGTGTTCGCCAGCACGGGCACGAAAAAGCCGAGCGATCCGCCGGACAAATACGTCGCCGCTCTGGCCGGCAGTGACATTCAGACGAATCCGCCGGCGACGAACGACGCGGTGGAAAAACTGAACAAGACCTACACGCGGCAGGTCGACAAGTTGCCCTCGCAGGCGATCCTGGACGACATCGATCGGAACGTTGACCAGGACAAGCTGGAGCAGACGCTGATGCAGGAGGGGCTGGAGAAGTTTGCGACCCCGCAGAAGAAATTGCTCAAATCGATCGCCGACAAGCGGGCGCAATTGAATAAGTGACCTGCCGCCCGGCCATCATTGTCGACCGATGAATCGTCCCTCGTTCCTGTGAACGAGGGACGATTTTATTTCAGTTCCGGCTGCTCGACGGAGAAGGTGAGCGCGCCTTCGTACCAGCCGTTGATGGCTTCGCGGCAGCGGTAGATGTTGCACTGGACGGTGATCGTGTGATTATCGCGCAGGGGGATGGCGACCAACCCGCCGTAGCCCAGCGGGAGGCGTTCGCGGGTGATGAAGCCCATGCCGCTGCGGCTCAGGTCGCGGGTGAAAAGCGCGATCGGCGGCTGCAGCGGGTCGTGGGCGAACAGCTGCAGTTCCGCCCGGGCGCGATGGTGGCGGCGGGGTTCGAGCCGATGCTCGGCGGCATCGGCGCGGGCGGCCTCCATGGCGCTGAGGATCATGTCCACCTCGGGCGGCCATTCGTTGTCGCTCTTAGCCGCGGGTTTGGCGGGGCGTTCGTCTTGTTCGTAGTCGGTGACCAGTCGCATCATGGGAATCATCCTTGGCGAGCCGTTGTTGATTGTTTGAACCATTGACGTCTTAGAACGGCGGGGCTTCGCCGGTCTTCCACCA
>JBQCCH010000268.1:0-5308 GCA_051962375.1 Tepidisphaeraceae bacterium | reverse complement strand
GAAATTGCTCAGGACGACGGAATTGCCCTGCTGGCTGACGGTGAACGATCCGCCCGCGACCGCCAGGGTTCCGCCGAACGCGACGTTTGAGAACGCCCCGGTCAGCGGGCCGGTGCTGGCGAGGATGGTGAACGTGTCGCTATTGGCGGGCGTAAAGCCGGCCAGCAGGTTGACGCTCAGCACATCGTTGAGCGCGGTGGCGCCGCTGACGGTGATGTTGTCGAACGTTCCGGCCCCGCCCACGAAGGCGGCCGCGCTGGTGGTTCCGCCGAGGTCGAAGCTCAGCGTGCTGCCGTTGCCGTTGCCGGCGTAGTTGCCGGTGAGTGTCATCAGGCCGGCGCTGGCGTCGCCGCCGGGGGCGATCGTGCCGCCGTAGTTTTCCAGCGTGCCGATGTTGTTGGAAGCGGCGATCTGGTTCGAACCGGCGGCGGTCAGGCCCGAGCCGGAGAAGGTGGCGGCGGCGTTGGAGCCGAGCGTGGTGACGTCAACGCCGCGAGCGGCGAGGGTGCCGCCCTTGAAGTTGAAGTTGCTGACGCCCCCGGGCGTGGTCTGGCCGCGGATGGTGCCGGCCACGGTCAGGGTGCCGCCGGTCATCGTGTACGCCCCGGAAATGCCGGAGGTGGTCGAGCCGATGATCAGATCGGACGCGGTGTTGCCGTTGGTCGCGCCGGTGAAGACGTTCGAGCCGCTGGTGACGCCGACGCGGACAGCGCCGCCGTCCTGGTTGAAGACGCCGCTGGACAGGTCGCCGATCTGGCTGGTGCCGCCGCTGGTCTTGGCGATGTCGACAGTGCCGCTGGTGACGTTGAAGGTGGAGACGAGGGTGGTGCTGGCGGCGTTGGCGCCGAGCTTGAAGTAGCCGGAGCTGGAGACCACATTGCCGCCGCCGGTGACCTTAAAGGTGCCGCCGTCGACGACCATGGTGCCGTTGGCCTGGACGAGGTAGCGAGCGCCGCCGGTGGCGAGGGTGCCGCCGGAGATTTCGACGGTGCCGGCCGATTGTCCGGAGTTGTTGGACCCGATGTCATTGGTCAGCCAGGTGCCGTTGACGACCTGAAGCAGCGTGCCGGTGGCGTACTTGATGCCGGCGCTGGCGCTGTTGCTGAGGATGTTGGTGTTGCCGGCATCGCCGCCGAGGATGAGGGTGCCCGCGGAGCCGGTGTTGAGGCTTGCCTGGCCCGAGACGCCGTTGGTGTAGATCGCCACGCTGTTGCCGGCGCTGGGGCTGAGGCTGACGGTATCGCGGCGGGTGGTGCTGCCGAAGACCAGGGCATAGGCGTTGGGGGTGGCGGAGCTGCCGACGCTGAGCGAGCCGATGAGATTGAGCTGGCTGGTGCCGACGGTGCTGGTGCCGGAGCCGAAGGTGACATTCGTCAGCGTGCCGGTGTTCGGCGTGATCGCGAGATTGGCCGAGACGGTGTTGGTGCCGGTGCTGCTTGAGGCGAAGACGCCGCTCGTGCCGAGGGTGAGGACATTGGCGCTGGAACTGCTGCCAAAGCTCCATCCGCCGGAGCCGAACTGCACGCTGTTGACGGACCGCGAGGCGGTGAGTTGCGGCAGATTGGCGGTGACCGCGCCGGTGAAGAGGGCGGTGTTGGTGGTGGTGTCGTTGGCGGGGACAGAGCCGCCGTTCCAGTTGGCGCCGACTTCAAAATCGGTGCTGGTCGAGCCGTTCCAGGTGACGGTCGTTGCCGCCCAGGTCGCGTGCGTGGACGCCATGGCCGCGAGGGTTGCCGCGGCGAGGATGCGTCCCCGCTGAATCTGATTCCACATATCTCCTCCGATGTTCACAAGGCCTTGTTGGGGCTGCTGCATCCGCTCGGCCGCCGGGCCGATCGGTGTACGTCTGATGAAGGGCGACCTTGCACAAGGCCGGCCCGGGTTCACGTGCCTTCGCCGAGCCAGGGCCCGCCCGAGTTGCGGGGGGAAGAACGGGTCGGACCCTCAAGGCGGGGCGATTCCGCCCGCTCGACGCCGACGCAGGGGGAACGTCGCCCGACCGCAAACGCCGGCCGCGGCCCAGAGCCGCTCGGCACCCGCCATTCGCCCGTCGGGCCGCCCATCACACGCTCTTCTGACCCAGACTCACTCGATGTGGCTTCTCACTCGGCGAGTAAAAGGTATCACTGGTTTTCAGAAAAAACAATGAAAAAAATTGGCGCAGTCGGAGGGCGTTTGGAACGCGGCGGGAGGGGGTCGAATGCGGTTCGGGGGTTGATATTCCCTGTTTTTGATTCTAAAACGCACCGGGTCAACCGTCGTCGCCTGCGAGTGTAAAATTTACAAAGTTTCCAGAAACCTTGGCCGGGGCCTAGGAATGCGGATCGAGGGGGTCGCACGGGCGTGGGCTCACGTCCGCGGGGGATCTGGGCATGTGCGAATCGGGATGGGCGTGCGGCGGCGGGGTGCGTCGGGGCTTGCTTGGGAGGGCGGCCGGCGCTGGGCGGGGTTAGATCGGTTCGGACATGAGTTCGAGGTTGCGATCGACGACCGACATGGGGCTGCTCCAGACCAAGAGGAACAGGGCTTCGCGCGCCAACCGCTGGGCCGGGTGGTCGAGGCGGAGCGACGAGCCCTTGTGCACGGTGACGGCCGCGTGGGTGGCGCGCAGCGCGAGGTTGTTCAATTCGCTGCGGATCAGGGGGCCGCTCTGCAGGTCGTGGTCGTCGGTGCGGGTGTTGAGGGCGTGCACGGAATGGCGCAGTTCCCGGTATTGCTGGGTCAATGAGTCCAGGGCCGTGCTGGCGCTGCCGTGTTTGACTTGGGCGAGCAATTCGAGCGCCCCGCGGATCAGGCCCAGGGCCGCGAAGGCCTGGCTCACGTGGACGGAGCGTTTGCGGGCGGTCATCGCGTCGCTGGAGGGGCCGGCCAGGAGCAGGTGCGATTCGATCTGCACGTCGCGGCACTCGATCGACGAGGTGTGGGCGGCGGAGAGCGTGGCCAGGGGAAGGGCGGCGTTGATGCGGAGGCCGGGGCGATCGGTCGGCAGCACGAAGATCACCGGGTTGCCGTCCTGCACGCGGGCGCCGGCGACGATGAAATCGGCGTGATCCGCGCCGGTCGACCAGGGGATCATGCCGTTCAAGCGCAGGCCCGTGTCGGTGCGGATCGCCTGCAGGGACCCGGCCTGCGTGCTTGTGGTTAGGTGGGAGATGCCGATCGTCGTCCACTTCGCATGCGACGCCAGGGCCGGGAGCAGTTCCTGTTTGAGCGGCTCATTGCCGGAGACTTCGATGAAGCCCACGGCCGCGTCGCGTTGCGTGAAGATCAGGGCGGTGGCGAGGGAGGCGGCGGCGAGCAGTTCGTAGCGGTCCTGCAACTGCAGGGGGGTCAGGTCATCGCCTCCGAAGGCTTTGGGGATCGCCCAGCGCATGGCGCCGATTTCGGCGAGTTGTTGCAGGTCATCGCCGGGCCAGGCACCGGTGCGGTCATGCGGGTTCGCCCGGGCGGCGATGTCGGTGAGGATGGGCTGGAGCGTCGGGTCCACGTCGAATTGCATCATCCGCATTCTATGCGGGCGGGCTGTCCGGTATAACAGGGGTCCGATGAGCCGAAGTTTCTACATCACCACTCCGATTTATTATCCGAACGGCGAGCCGCACCTGGGGCACGTCTACACGACGCTCTGCGCCGATGTGCTGGCGCAATATCACCGCCGCATGGGGGATCGAACGTATTTCCTCACCGGCACGGATGAGCACGGCATCAAGATGGTGAAGACGGCCGCCGAACGCGGGGTGGAGCCGCAGACCCTGGCCGACAAAAACGCCGCGATCTTTGAGACGCTCTGGGAAGATCTGCACGTCACGAACGATGATTTCATCCGCACGAGTTCGGATCGCCACAAATCCGGCGCGACCGAGATCGTCAAGCGCATGCTCGCCAGCGGCGACATCTACTTAGGCGCGTACGAAGGGTGGTACGACGAAGGGCAGGAAGAATTCGTCACCGAAAACAATGCCAAGGAGGCGGAGTATAAATCGGTCATCTCCGGCAAGCCGCTCGTGCGGTACAAGGAACCGACCTATTTCTTCAAGCTCAGCAAATATGTCACGCAGGTTCAGTCCGCGATTGAGAAGGACCTGATCCAGATTCGCCCGGACATTCGCCGGAATGAAGTGCTGAGCAAGTTGAAGATGGGCGTGGAGGATTTGTCGATCTCGCGCGCGAGCCTGAAGTGGGGCATCCCGCTGCCGAACGATCCGGATCATGTGTTGTATGTCTGGATCGACGCCCTGAGCAATTACATCACGGCCCTGGGGTATCCGGACGGCGAGAGGTACAAATCCTTCTGGCCGGCCGACGTGCATTTGATCGGGAAGGAGATCATGTGGTTCCACACGGTCTACTGGCCGGCCATGCTGATTTCGCTGGGGCTGCCGTTGCCGAAGGTCGTCTTCGCGCACGGCTGGTGGACCAGCGAAGGGCGGAAGATGAGCAAGTCGCTGGGCAACTTCATCGACCTGGATCGCCTGCGTCACGTGATCGACAAATACTCGCTCGACGCGCTGCGGTACTACTTATTGCGGGCGGCGCCGTTCGGGAATGACCTGGATTGGAAAGATGCCGAGCTGGCGTCGGCGTATGCGGAGCTGGGCAATGTCGTGGGGAATCTGCTGAACCGCACGCTGAACATGATCGGGAAATATCGCGCGGGCGTGATCCCCGCGGCCACGGCGGTGGGTGAGTCGGATGCGATCGTCACCGGGCCGACGGCGTCGATCGGGGCGGATCTGTCGGCCGCTTATGAAGCCTTCGAACTGCAGCGGGCCGCGCTGTTGCCGATCGAGCTGGCGCGGGCGGCCAACACGTATATCGATCAGACCAAGCCCTTCACCCTGGCGAAAGACCCGGCCAAGTCGGCGGAGCTGGACAAGGTGCTGAACCTGTGCGCCAACGCCGTCTACAAGGCGCTGGTCGCCTTGCTGCCGATCTGTCCGACGAAGGCGGCCGCCGGGTTGGCGCAGATGAATGTCGATGTGCAAGGGCGTTCGCTGCCGGAGTTGTTCGCGGCCACGCTCCCCGCCGGCCATGCGCTGGGGCAGGCGGCCGTGCTCTTCCCGCGCATCGAAACCAAGCCCGAAGTCAGCACGCAGGGCGCGGTGTAACCCGCGCCGAACGGGGCGGGCGCACCGCCGCGCGGGCCAGTCGATCGGACGCCGGCGGGGTTCCGCTCCCGCCGGAAGGGCTCCCGCGACGTTCGGGAGCCCGTCCGGATCATTCGGGAGTTGCTCCGCGTCGTTCGGGAGCCCGTCCGCGATGTTCGGAAGTCCCTCCGCGGCGTTCGGGAGTTCCTCCGCGAGATGCG
>JBQCCH010000267.1:0-7183 GCA_051962375.1 Tepidisphaeraceae bacterium | reverse complement strand
CGGGAGCGCCGGCTGCCGATTCTGCTGCCGATCCCCGTTGTGGCGTCGATCGTCGCGCCCGCGGCCGCGTCGCCCGCCCCGGCGATTGCGATCGCCGTATCGCTGGTTTTCGCTCGGGTCGAAAAACCCTTCCGCCGCCCGGCCCGGCATTTCATCGCCCCCTTCGTCGACTTCCACCACCGTGGCTTCGTCGTCGTTGCCGGTTTCTTCCAAGCCCTCGCTCTTCTTCGCGCCGGCCTTGGCCTTGGGGGCTTCGCCCTCGTCTTCGGTAAACAATTCCTCGGCGTCGAGCGTCTCTTCGTGGCGGTCGTGCTTCGGCTTGCTGCGCTGCTGATCGCGACCGCGATCCCGATCCCGCCCCTGCCGCTGCTGCCCGCCCTGACGCTGCTGATGATGCACCGCCGGCAATGCCATGCCCAGCTCGGCGATGTAAATGTACCCGTCGCGCGAGTCGTACAGCTCGAACTTCACCTCGTCCATCGCCAGGCCCGTCTCCGGCACGATGGCGATCTTTTTCTCCGTCGCCTCTTCCAGCTCGGCCAGTTCGTTGCGCTTCTTGTTCAGGAGGTAGATCGCCACGTCAGGATGGACGGCCAGCTGCACCCGCACCACGGCCGCGTCGTCCAGGCCAATGCGCAGCTTGCGCATCACGTCCAGCGCCATGCTCTCCGGCGTCTTCACCATGCCCTGGCCGGCGCACGATTTGCAATCCTGGTAGATCGATTTCCGCAGGCTCGGCCGCATGCGCTGACGCGTCATCTCGATGATGCCGAACTGGCTCATCCGCAGCATCCGCGTCTTGGCGCGGTCGTTTTTCAGATTGTCGAACAGCTTCTGCTCGACCTCCCGGCGGTGCCGTTCGAACCGCAAGTCGATGAAGTCGCAAATGATCACGCCGCCCATGTCACGCAAGCGCAACTGACGCGGGATTTCGTCGGCGGCTTCGAGGTCTGTCTTGAACGCGGTCGTCTCCGCGTCGGAGTGGTCGCGGAACTTGCCGCTGTTCACGTCAATCGCCACCACCGCTTCGGTCTGATCGATGATCAGCGAACCGCCGCTGGGCAACGGCACGCGCCGGCTGTACATCCCCTCGATCACTTCTTCGATCTCGTACTTGTGGAACAGCGGCACCTGCTCCTTGTATTCCTGCACCTTGTTCTTGGTGCGCGGCATCGCGAGCTTGATGAAGTCCTTGATCTTCTTGGCCGTGTCCTTGTCGTCGACGATGATGCTGTCGACGTCGCTCGTGAACACGTCACGCACGGTGCGCGTCACGAGGTCTCCCTCGGTGTACAACTCCACCGGCGGCTTGTCGTTGTCGATCTTCTTCTTCAACGTCTCCCACAGCCGGGCGAGGTATTTCAGGTCGCGCTCGATCTCCAGCTTCGTCTTGCCAATGCCGGCCGTGCGGATGATGAACCCGCAATCCTTCGGCGGCTTCAGGCCGTCCAGGATTTTGCGCAAGCGCAGGCGCTCTTGTTCGTCCTCGATCTTCTTGCTGACGCCCATCTTGCTCATGCCGGGCATCATCACCAGCACGCGCCCGGGGATGCTGAGGTACGTGCTAAGCGTCGGCCCCTTCGTGCCGATGCCTTCCTTGATGATCTGCACGACGATCTCATCGCCCTTGCGAAGGCATTGCTGGATCGGCGGCCGATCGCGCCGGCCGAGCTTGCGGCCGACGGGTTCGATGCTGTTGCTCCCCTTCTTCCCGCCGAAATAGCTGGGCATCAGGTCCGAGATGTGCAAAAACCCGTTCCGCCCGATGCCAAAATCCACAAACGCCGCCTGAATCGACGGCTCCACATTCGTCACTTTCCCCTTGTAAATGTTGCCCACATGGGAAGTCGCGCTCGTGCGCTCCATGTAAAGCTCTTCCAGCTTCCCGTCCTCCAGCAGCGCGATGCGGCATTCTTCGCCGGCGCTGACGTTGATGAGCATTTCCTTTGCCATGATGTGCGATTGAGCATGCAAGACGGCCGGCGATCGGAGTTGCGACGACACCACGGTCGCCGCCTCACTTATCAAGGCCGCTCTCGACGCTCCACTTCTCCTAAAAAGCCTCAGGGATAATCTTCTTCGTCTCCTCGCGCAGGTAATGAACCACCTGCCGCTCGGAATCGAAACTCAGTACCTTGCGCGCCACCTGGCGCGCGTGTTCGGTTGTCGTGCGACGGATGATCTTCTTGACCTCCGGCACGTCGGGGCCGTTCATGCTGAACGTGTTCAGCCCCAGCCCCAGCAGCAGCAGCGTGTAGAGCGGTTCGCCGGCCATTTCACCGCAGACGCTCACGCCGATCCCCTGGCGATTCGCCGCCCGGATCACGTCGCGGATCAACATCAGCACCGCCGGATGCGCCGGCGTAAACAGCCCGGCCACGCGCTCGTTCGTCCGATCGACCGCCAGCGTGTACTGGATCAGGTCGTTCGTCCCGATCGAGAAAAAGCTCACTTCCCGCGCAAAATTGTTCGCCAGCAGCGCCGCCGAGGGCACTTCCACCATCATGCCCACCGGCACGTTGCGCTTGAACGGGACGCCTTCGTCTTCCAGCTCTTCGATGACGTCATTCAGCACCATGCGCGCCTGGCGCAGTTCCATGATCGTGCTGATCATCGGGAACATGATGCGGATGTCTCCCACCAGGGCCGCCCGCAGAATCGCGCGGAGCTGGCTTTTGAACATCGGCAGGTTGTGCAGGCACATCCGGATGCTGCGATCGCCCAAGAACGGGTTGGCCTCTTTGACCGGGCCCTTGCCGTAGACGTATTTGTCGGCGCCCAAGTCCAGCGTGCGGATGACCAGCGGCCGACCCTTCAGCCGGGTGGCGGCCTCGACGTAGGCGTTGTAGTGGTCTTCTTCGGTCGGCTCCACCACGCTGGCCATGTACAGGAATTCCGTCCGGTACAGGCCGATCCCCTCGGCGCCGCGGGCCAAGGCGTCATCCACTTCGCCGGGGAATTCGATGTTCGCCATCAACTGCACGGCGTGCCCGTCGGTGGTTTCCGCCGGCAGGTGTCGCAGCCCGGCGAGCTCTTTTTCCAATAGGCCGTGCTGCCGCTCGTAAGCGCGGTGTTCGATGAGTTGTTCTTCGTCCGGATCGACGATCACCATCCCGCGCGTGCCGTCGATGATCACCGTGTTGCCGCCGGTGATGGCGCTGGTGACATCCCCCAACCCGACCACCGCCGGGATCCCCATCGCCCGGGCGACGATCGCCGTATGGCTCGTGCGTCCGCCGACGTCGCAGGCGAACCCCTTCACGTGCGTCTTGTCCAACGCCGCCGTCTGCGAAGGAAGCAGGTCATGCGCGATCACCACCACATCCTGCGACAGGTGGCTCAGCCCCTCATGTTTCGCGCCGATCAGGGTCCGCAGCACCCGTTTTTCGATGTCGTAGACGTCCTTCACCCGATCCGCCAGGTAGCTGTCGGTCATCGTCGTGAACATGCCCGCCAGTTTTTTCATGGCGACGCTGACGGCATACTCGGCGTTGGTGTGGTTTTTCTCGATCTCGCCGACAATCTGCTTGATCAGCGCCTTGTCTTTGAGCAGCCCCGCGTGAAAGTCGAAGATCGAGGCGATCTCTTTCCCGTGCGACGTGGAAAGCCCCGAACGCAGCGAATCCAGATCCGCCCGGGCCTTGGAAAATGCATCGTGCAGGCGCGTCACCTCGACGTCGACGGTGTCTGCGTCGATCGCACGCCGGGGAATGACTAAATCCTCGGCATCCAACACCACGGCGGGGCAAATCACCACGCCCGGCGAGACGCCGATGCCTTTGATAATTTCCATTCAGATTGGTCGATGCCGGCCGGCCGATCGTCGATTGCGAAAAACGTTTTCGATCAACTCACAACCGCCGACTACCAACTCCTGCACTAATCCTCTTCGCCAAACTTGTCGTTGACGAGCTTGGTCAATTGTTCGATCGCCTGCTCGGCGTCGTCGCCGTCGGCTTCGATCTTCAGGGGGGTGCCTTGGATCGCCTCCAGCGTGATCATCTGCATCACGCTTTTCCCGTCCACCGTCACCGGTTCATCGCCGGCCTTATGGACGGTGATGGTCGCGTTGAAGCTGTTGGCCACCTCCACGAACTGCATCGCCGGGCGCGCGTGCAGGCCGAGGGTATTTTGGATGACGATGTCACGCGTGACGGCGGTCATGGATCGGTCATTCGACATGGCTGGCGGATCCCCACCTCGCGGCGGAACGGCACCTTTCATTACTCACGCCCGGCCCGCGTCGCCGCCGGCCCAGTTCCCGCCGGAGCCTGCGTTTTAAGGCCCTATTTGCCGACGTCGGCCTCTTCGATCAGGTCCACCAGTTTCTCGCGCGTGTCGCTTTGGCGCAAGAATTTCCGGAACATGTCCATCTGGAAGTTGGAAAATACGGTGTTCATCGCCTGCAGGTGCTGCTGCGGCTGATTTTCCGGGCTCAGCAGCAGACAGATGCTGTAGACGGGCTGGCTGTCCAGGGCCGAAAAATCGATCCCCGCCGCCGACCGCCCGAGCGTGCCGGCCATCTTCTTCACCGACGAGTGCTTCACGTGCGGCACCGCGACGCCCTTGCCGAAACCGGTCGAACCGTTTTTCTCACGCTTGATCAGCGCCTCGGCGATCTCTTCGACCGCCGACGCTTCGACCGCACCCGCCGACGCCAGGGAGGCGACCAACTCGCGGATCGCCTCGTCACGCGTCGTCGCCTGGAGGTCGGCGATGATCGCGTCCGTAATGATGAACTCCTTCAACTTCATAATCGGTCCGGTCCTTTAATCGTGGCGGATGGTCGCTCCGCCACCGGCGTGCTTGCGATTGCGCAGCTCTTTCTTGTGTTCGCTCACCTGGCGCTCGATCTTCTCGACGCACGCGTTGATGCACGCGTAGGCGTCCCCGTCGGTGTGGTGGGCGACGAATTCTTTCTTGTGCTCGGCGTTCACGATCACTTCAACGCCGATCGCGTCTTTCGTATTGTCGATCACCACTTCGATTTCCTGAATCCGGTCGAAATAGGTCAACAGCTTGCGCGCCTTGGTTTCGGCGTGCGCCTTGAGGGCCGGGGTCAAGTCCATGTGCCTGCTCGATACGACGATATTCACAGCAAACTCCTTTTCCGTTCCGACATTGTAGCCGAGTCGGGCTCATAGTCACACCATCGGCCCGACCATTCGGCCCAGCCGGCCCAACCGGACCCAGCCTCACGCCGAGGGGCCCGGGACCGCTGCCGTCTTCGGCAACGCCGCCGGGGTCAGCACGCCGCCGCTGACCAGCAGCCGCATCGCTTCTTCCACCGTCAACGGCAACTCCACCAGCTGCGAGCGGGGCACCATCATGACATACCCGCTGAACGCGGTCGGGCTGCTCGGGATGAACACGCTCACCAGTTCATCCTGAGCCAGGTCCGACAACGTCTTCAAACCCGGGCCGGTCACTAGTCCGATCGACCAGATTTCATTCGCGTGCGGCCGGCAAGCGACCACGCGGCTGCCTTCGAGCGTCGTGCGTTCCTGCAGCAGGAAATCCGTCACCTGCTTCACCGCCGGGTAAATCGCCCGGACGATCGGCAGTTTCATCACCAGCGATTCGCCGATCTTCCAGAACGTGCGCCCGATCAGGTTGCCCACCAGCAGGCCGACCACGTACACGATCAGCACCGCCAGCGACACGCCGAACAACTGCGCCCACCATTCGAATTCGCCCCGTTCGTTCGTCCAGAAGCGGCGAATCGCGCCCCATTGGGCGGTCGGGCCGGCGAGCTGGTATTGCAACTGCTGAATCAGCCAGATCAAATGCCGGCCGACTTGTTCCCACAGAAAATCCCACGCCCAGACGATCAGGTACAGCGTGATCAGGGTCGGCAAAAGCGTTTTGAGCCCGCGTAGGAAAAAGGTGCTCGAACGCTGAGGCCTGGGGCGCCGTTCCGCGGTGGTTGTGTCCATCGCCATGTAGGGAGCAGGCCAAGGGTTATCGGGGCCGGTCGGGTCGCGGTCACGCCGCCGGTTTGCCCGGGCAAGATAACGGAACCCGCCGCAAACGCAACCGGATTGTCCCGATTTCCGGCCGGGATCGCCCACCCGCCCCCAGCGCCCGCCCCATCGGAAAAAATTATCTCAAATTACCGCACGGAAATTCCGTGGGAATTAAACACGCCCCCGCCGCCGGTGGTATTTGAAAGTGGAGGCGTATCGGATGTTCAATCGCATGACGACGGCGGCGGGTGTTTTGATGACCCTGGGACTGACGGCCCTGGCGGCGGCGGGGCCGACGCAACCCGATGTCACGCTGAAAGATAACGGCGCGACCGTCGAACTCTCGAACGGCCTCATCTCGGCCACCATCGTCAAAGACGGAGCCTCCATCCGCTCGATGCGCTTCAAGGGCATCGACATGCTCAATGACGGCTACTACTCCATGGACGGGGGCAAAAACTACCGCCGGCCGGGCCACTGCATCTATTCCGTGAAGGTCAACACGCCCGACATGGTCGACATTGCCATGAAACGCGTCTGGAAGGATGAGCCGCAAGCCTTCGACATCGATTGCCATTACGTCCTGCGCCGCGGCGACACCGGCATCTACGCCTACGCGCTGCTCAGCCACCCCGCCAACTACCCGGCCACCGGCTACGGCGAATGGCGCTACGTCTGGAAGCTCAACAACGACACGCTCGAACACATCTACACCGACGACCAACGCCAGTGGCAGATGCAAAGCTCGAAGGACACTTTCGAACCCACGCCGATCAAGGAAATCATCAAGCTCACCAGCGGCATCCGGGCGGGACAGTACGATTGCAAATACGACTTCAACTGCAGCTATTACAAAGTCGGCGCCTGGGGACATGCCTCGGACAAGAACAAGGTCGGGGCGTTTATCGTCCTGGGCTCGCAGGAATTCTTCAATGACGGGCCGACCAAGCAGGACCTGAATGCGGCATCGGGCATCAACCACATCCACTTCGGGATGAATCACTACAACGGCTCAAATCCGAAGCTGGCGGCCGGCGAAGCGTGGGAGAAGATGTTCGGGCCCTTCCTGCTCTACTGCAACAGCGGCGCGACCGCCGACGCCTGCTGGGCCGACGCCAAGGCGAAGGTGAAGACCGAGCACGACGCCTGGCCGTACGCGTGGCTCACGAACTACGCCCCGTACCCGTCGCAAAACCAGCGCGGCGCCGCGACCGGTA
>JBQCCH010000266.1:0-6283 GCA_051962375.1 Tepidisphaeraceae bacterium | reverse complement strand
GGGGTACCGTAAGATGGGCAACAGCATGCAGTTAACACAATCTCTTTCAATGCGGCCCGAGCTCCGCCAGCTCCTGACGCCGCGCATGATCCAGAGCATGGAAATCCTGCAACTGCCCCTGGGGGCGCTCGAAGAGCGGATTGATCAGGAGATGCAGGTCAACCCGGTGCTGGAGATGCGGGTCCGCGATCGCGAGGCCGGCGAAGCGCCCACCGAAGCCGGCCCGACCCTGAATCGGGCGGACGACGAACGTTCCCTGGCGATCACCGACGACGGCGCCGCCGACTTTCGGCGGTTGGATCGCTTGAGCGACTACCTGGAGAACGAGGAATTTTCCACCAACAGCACGTTTCGCCCGAGCCATTGGGCGGGGCAGGATCGTGACGCGAAGATGGACGCGATGGCGAACACCGCCAGCCGCGGCTCAAACCTGACCGAGCACCTGCTGCAGGAGTGGGCCTTCGTCGAAGCGCCAGCCGACGTGAAAAAAGTGGGCGCCGTCCTGATCGACTACATCGATGCCGACGGTTACCTGAAAACGCCCTTCGACCGCATCCAGCTGGAAAGCCGCGACCCGCTGACGATCGAGCAGATGCAGCAGGCGCTCAAGCTCGTGCAAACGCTGGACCCGGCCGGCGTGGGCGCTCGGGATTTGCGGGAATGCCTGCTCCTGCAGTTGGACGCGTTGGAAGAGGATGAAGACCTGGCCGAGGGGCATGACTTTGATCTGGAGCGGGCGCTGGTGGGCAATCACCTGGATGACCTGGCCCAGAATCGGTACCCGCTGATCAGCAAAAAGCTGGGGTACAGCATCGACGAGATCAAGGCCGCCGTCCGCCGGCTGGCGCGCCTGCAGCCGCACCCGGGCCGGGCGTTTGGGTCGGTCGAAGCGCCCCCCATCACGCCCGACGCCGAGATCTTCTTCAATGAAGAGACCGGCAAATACGACGTGAAGATGTCGCGCGACGTCGCCCCCAGCCTGTACCTCAAGGCCCGCTACCTGAAGCTGCTGAAAAACAACCCTGACAAGCAGACCAAGGAATTCCTCAACAACAACGTCCGCAATGCCAAGTGGCTCATCGAGGCGATCGAGCAACGCCGCAGCACGATCGAGCGGGTGATTCGGGTGGTCGTCGACACGCAGCGCGATTTTTTCGATCACGGGCCCGAACACCTGAAGCCGCTGCCGATGATCGGGGTGGCGGATCAATTGGGGGTGCACGTCGCGACCGTCAGCCGGGCCGTCAGCGAAAAATGGGTGCAGACGCCGCGGGGCGTGTTTCCGTTGCGTCGGTTTTTCTCCGGCGGCACGCAAAGCGCCAGCGGCGAAGACATGAGCTGGGATGCCGTCAAGGAAAAGCTCAAGATCATCGTCGACAACGAAGACAAGCAGAACCCGCTCAATGACGACGAACTGGTCGAAAAACTGCAGGAGCAAGGGATCGACATCGCGCGGCGAACGGTCGCCAAGTATCGCAAAGTCCTGAACCTGCCCACCGCCCGACAACGCAAGGCGTACTGACACCGACGCCGTCAGTCAGCGTCGGCTTCGGCTTCGCCGGCAATGGGACTGATCACCGCACCCTTGGGCCCTGACTCGTCTGCGGTCGGTTCGCCCGCTATCATGGCTCCGTGCCGCGATCGCCCCTTCATTCGCTCAAGAGCTGGCTGTGTCTGCTTCTGCCTCTGGTTCTGGGGCTCAGCCTGGACCTGTCCACCAAGCACTGGGCGTTCCAGCCGTATCCCGGCGGCCTGGTCACCGGTTCCACGGTCGATGACCAGGGGCGGTTCCAGGTCGTTTCGGAAGAAGCCCATTTCATCGACGGATTCCTGCATTTCCACGCCAACGTCAATTACGGCGCGGTGTTCGGCATCGGGCAGGGGCACCGGTCGGTGTTCGTGGTCGTTTCCGTGGGCGCCTTGGCGCTGCTGATGTACCTGTTCATGCGATCCGGCCGGCAGCATCTGTATCAACTGCTGCTGGGCGTGCTGTTTGCGGGGGTGCTGGGCAATTTGTATGACCGCATGGTCTTCGGCTACGTGCGCGACATGATCTACGCGCTGCCGGAGTGGCACATTTTCCCGTGGATTTTCAACATCGCCGACAGCCTGCTCTGCACGGGCGTCGGCGGGATGTTCGTCTACACGCTCTTCACGCATGAAGAAAACGGCGACGACGCACTCCCCGAGGCCGTGGCCTGATGCTGGCGGCCGACGATGCGGGGTTTTTGCGCCGGGCCCTTCGGCTGGCGATGAACGGGCGCGGCCGGGTCGAGCCGAATCCGATGGTCGGCTGCGTTCTGGTCAAAGACGGACGCATCATCGGCGAGGGATATCACAGCCAATTCGGCGGCCCGCACGCGGAGCCTGCCGCACTCGCCGACGCCAAGGCCAAAGGCCATGACCCCGCCGGCGCTACCGCTTACGTCACACTCGAGCCCTGCTGTCATACGAACAAGAAAACGCCCCCGTGCGCGCCGCGTTTGATCGATGCGGGCATCCGGCGCGTAGTGATCGGCACGGTGGATCCGAACGCCGACGTGAATGGCAATGGCATTCGGATGCTTCGGCTCGCAGGCGTGACGGTCGATACGGCGCCCGAACCCCTCGCCGCCGAGTGTCGCCAGCTCATCGCGCCGTTCATCCGCGCGAATCGTGATGCGCTCCCCTATGTGACGCTCAAGTGGGCCGAATCCGCCAACGGTTATGTGGGCGGGCCGAACCGCACACCCGTCGCGATCACCGGCCCGCTCGCCACGCGGGTCGTCCACGAACTCCGCACCCGGTGCCATGGCATTGGGGTGGGGATCGGAACGGTCCTGAGCGATAACCCGCAGCTCACCGTTCGCGAGGTGCCGATCGTCAACATCCCCAGCCGGCACGTGTTCGACCGCCGCCTGCGGATGCCCGTGCATGCCAGGATGCTGCGCGAGCATCAGGTGCCGGTGCATATCACCACCACGCAACAGGCGGCCGCCCTTCATCACGAGCGGCTGGTCGCGCTCAAAAAGATGTTGGCCCGCGTCGAAGCGCTCGACGCGACCGCGTTTGACGATCAGGGCATCCTTCACACGCCCGGCATGAGCGAACTGCGCGGCAAGCACCTGATGATCGAGCCCGGCCCAACGCTCGCCAAAGCGTTTTTGCCCTGGGCGGATCGCGTGTGGGTGTTTCGGTCGACAAAATCCCTTCCCGACGACCCCACCGCACCGCGGGCCGCCGCCATTCCGGGGCATTACGTCGTCACCGGGACGATCGTGCTGGGCGATGACGTCTTGACCGAATATCTGAATACCCGTTCCGACGCGTACTACGCACCGGCCAGCAGCGCAGATCTGGTGCTGACGCGCGACGCGGTCGAGCCGTCGCACGCCTGAGCGGGCTGGGCATCACGCCTCGCGATCCACCGCCTCGGCCACGCGCTTGATCGAAGCCATCATCTTCGCGAAGGCGGCCGGCGTCAGCGATTGTGCGCCATCGGTCAGGGCATGTTCCGGGTCGGCGTGGGTTTCAATGATCAACCCATCGCAACCGGCCGCCACCGAAGCGCGGCACATCGGCTCCACCAGGGCCGCCTTGCCCGTGCCATGGCTCGGATCGACCACCACGGGCAGGTGCGTCACGCGCTGCAGCGCCGGCACGATCGCCAGCGGGAGCGTGTTGCGCACGTAATCCTCGAACGTCCGGATGCCGCGCTCGCACAGGATGACGTTCGGATTCCCGCGCGCCAGCACGTATTCCGCCGCCAGCAGGAATTCTTCCATCGTCGCGCTCAGGCCGCGCTTCAGCAGCACGGTCGTCTGGGTTTCGCCCACGCGTGACAGCAGATTGAAATTCTGCATGTTCCGCGCGCCGATCTGCAGCACGTCGGCGTACTCGCAGACCATGTCCACCTGGTCGATCGACATTACTTCGGTCACGATCGAAAGCCCCGTTTCCTCCCGGGCACGGGCCAGATGCTTGAGCCCTTCCTCGCCCATGCCTTGGAAGCTGTACGGATTTGTCCGCGGCTTGAACGCGCCGCCCCGGAGTCCCACGGCGCCGGCGGCCTTCATCTGGTGGGCGATCTCGATGATCTGCTGGCGGCTCTCCACCGAGCACGGCCCGGCAATGACGCCGATCTTCTTCCCGCCGATGCTCGCCCCCTGCCCGATCGGAATCACCGACCGATCCGGTTTCAGCTCGCGCGACGCCCGCTTGTACGGCGCGAGAATCGGCACCACCCGATCCACGCCGTCCAAGGCTTCCAGCATGGTCTTGTCCTTGAACCGGTCGTCCCCGATGACAGCCACCACCGTTCGCTCTTCCCCGACGATGACGTTTTCTTTCAATCCCATATCCCGCACCCGTTTGACGACATGTTCCACCTGCTCCGGCGACGATTTTGATTTCATGACCACGATCACCACGCACCTCCGGTGTTATTCAAAAAGCGGCACGACATTGAGCTTGTTTCCTTCACATCCAGGGCATCAGCCCATCAACGCAAACGGCCCCGGGATTGAAATCCCGAGGCCGGTGAATCTTGACGATTGACGCGAAGCGAACTCAGGACGTGGGTTGGCGGCCCGGATAAAATGATCCGGTAAACCAAAAACCAAAGCCCTTCGTCCAATTCGACATACTGCCCTACACGGTACTCAGTTCCCTGTCGCCGTGTCAACGCTAATTCAGCGATGATGCCAGGAGTCGCGGTCGTCGTGATCGTAGCGATCATGATCAGACCGGCCGTGATCCCAACGGCCCCGGTCAAAGCGGCCGCCGTCATCCCGATCATGGTCGCGATCAAACCGCGGCCCGCGATCGGGCACGACAATCACCGGCCGCTCGCACAGCGGCGCTTCGGCCCAGTGACCTTCCTGCACGCACACGCGCTGCGGCACCGTTTGCCAATACCCCGGCGTCACCACCACCGGCACGGCTTCGGGGCCCCAGTAGCCGGCCCGAACGACCACGGGCGTGTGCACCGTCTGCCAGTGCGCCGCCTCCACCAAAACGCTCTGCCGCTCGATCACGCGCCGCCCGGATCGCGTGCGGGTCTCGACGTCGCGCACCTCAAACCGGTCCGGCACCCACTGCTGATCGACGCGATCTTCCGTCACCGCTTCGTGCCATACGTTCTGCGTCTGCATCTGGGTCACCGGTTCCACCCAGACACGCTCCGTGCGGGTTTCGTACACCGGCTCAACCCACACGCGCGCCGGCGGCGGGTAGCCGACATTCACATCGATCGAAAAACCGCCCGCCCGCGCCGCGCCGGCCAGACCCAGAACCCCTGCCATCACCGCTGCTGCCACCAGGTTTGATTTCAACATCGTTAAAAACTCCAGACAGCGTTCGCCATCTGTGATACAAGACACGCGAGGGGTGGCGACGTTTGGTGAACCTCACCCGGGTCGAATACATTCATTTTTATCGATGCTTGCTCGTCTCATAACGCTCGTTCTCCTGCTGGCCCCGCAAGCATTTGCCGCGCCCACGCTCGATGTTCAGATCGGCTTCGGCGGCCGGCAGCGGGTGGATCGATGGAATCCGATCTTCCTCACCCTCCGCAACGATCAGCCGACCTCCGCGGCCGTCACGGTGAGCGTGGGCGAAGCCATGAAGATTCACCGCCTGCTCGGCATCGGGCCGCAAGCTTCGACTTACGTCGTTCAAGCGCCCATGGCTGAGGCGAACCACGACGTGGCGGTTGACGTCGTGGATACCGCCACCGGCAAGTCGCTGATCCATTGGCCGACGGACAAAACCCCGCCGCTTCCCACCGACGCCGACGGGCCGCTCGATTTCTTCATCCTCACCGCCGGCCGCGCACCGGCGCTCCGCGGCATCACCCGTTCCACCGATAATGCCATCACCTCCGTGCAGTCGGTGAACCCGGCGTTTTTGCCCGTCTCGGCGATCGGGTACGACGCGGTCGATCTGTTGTTTTTGAATGACCCGGACTGGGGGGCGCTCCCGGTCGCGCAGCAGCGGGCGATCCTGGGCTGGGTGGAATCGGGCGGCGTCCTGATGCTCTGGCCCGGCGCCGACGCGTTGCCCGCCAATATGCCGCTCGCCGATGCGTTACCCGTGCAGCTCGGCGACACCGTGCCCCTCACTATCGACGCAGCCGCGCTCCGGCGGGCCGATTTGCCCGATCGGTTTGCGACGATTCCGCAACGCCTGCTTACGCCGAAACCCAATGTCGCACGGGTTCCGCTGATCGGCAACGCATCGGCGGCCGTTTCGCGTTGCGGGCTGGGCCGGGTGATCGTTCTGCCGATCGATGCGTCGTCGCTGC
>JBQCCH010000265.1:0-8359 GCA_051962375.1 Tepidisphaeraceae bacterium | reverse complement strand
CTGCGTGGGCTCGCGCGTGCCGTCCGGCCCGCCCATGGGCCAACCCTTCGCCGAAAACAGGCCGGCGCCACCGGTCTCGGTGAGCACCGCAGCAATCTGCCGCGCGGTCTCGCCGCCGCCCGCCGACGAGAAGGCCTTCATTGAGCGATCGAAGGCGTAGCCAAAAAGCTCGAATGGCCGATGCTCCACCGGCACGCGATATCGCCGCGCGGATTCAGGCTCAGTGAGATTGGAGCAGAGAAAAACGCCATTCTGTTCAGCCAACCGTGGAAGCAGCGTTGTTGAAGCACGCATTCGTCGATCCTTTCGAAAAAACAAAGAAGACGCCCACCCTGCGGTAAGGCCGCGCCCTCAAAATAGCAGATGGGATGTTGAGGATCGCCTCCCCCGCACGGGCCGGGCGAGAGGACGCCGCGTTGATCATTCGCTGGCGATGGCGGGCGAGGTCGGGTAGACCTGGGGCATGGCGCATCGCTCAATTCCGGTCGTTGGGGTGGTACTGTTGGCGATGGCGGTTTCGGCGGGGCGAACCGCGCGGGCGGAGTCGCAGCACGCGGAACCGTCGAAGGCCGGGGCATTGAGCGTGGAGGAGGCGCGCCAGATGCGCCAAGACCTCGCCGCGGCTGAGGCAGCGATCGGCACGAACCCCGCGGCGGCGAAAGCGGCGCTCGAGCGCATCGATCAACGGCTCGGCACGTACATCCGCACCGCCGAGCAAGCCGCCGCCGAGCAGGCCGCCGACATTTACGACAAGGGCACGAAATACCCGCCGCTTTCGAGCGTGGAGCTCAAGCCGTTTAATGTGCCGGTCGGCGCGAAGGTCGTGAACGTGCCGGTGATGATGGACAAGCCGAGTGCGAACACGGTGATCGCGCACGTCCGCGTATACGACGGGAAGGGCGGCCGCGCCGATCCGGACACGCGCAAGTCGGTCATCTTCCGCCCGGGCGATCCGCTGACGAAATCCGTCAGCTTCAACGTCAAAAACATGGCCGAGGGAAACACCGTGAAGGCTGTCCAGCAGGATGAGCCCGACGGCGCGAAGCGCAAGGGAGGCGGCATTGAGATCACCGCCGCATCGAGCGCGACGAACAACCCTCTCCCCAACGCCGGCCGGGCGGCGCTGACGTTCGAACCGAAGGGCCAACTCGTCTACAACGTCACCGGCGCCACGATCCAGTACGACGACAAGGGCGGCCCGGGAAAATTCTCCACATCCTTGCCGCACGGACGCACGCAGATCGGCAACGGCGAAACGGGGTACTACGGCACCGTCGACATGGGCGGCTTTTCCCGCAGCGGCGACAGCCTTGTGCTTACCAGTCGCCGGCTGGACAAGCCGATGAAGGTGGGCCAGCCTGCCATGGAATATCCGTTCCTGGCCGTCATGCTCTCGGGCCATAAAACGCCCGAGACGCAGTTCAAATACGGCAGCGTGGAGTGGGTGGTGAAGATGCCCAACCGCCGCGGCGCCTGGCCGGCGCTCTGGCTGCTGCCGATCAGCGGCTGGCCGCCCGAGATCGATGTGTACGAAGGCTTCGGCTACAACGGCTCATGGGTCTTCAAGTCCGACCTCTCCACGAACCTGCACGGCGGCACGAACAACCAGCGCACTTTCACCCGCCCCGCACAGCGCATGAAAATGTCCGACTTCGGCCTGCCCAGCACGCTGGATTCGGCCTTCCACACCTTCGGCGTGACGGTGACGCCGGACACGATCACGATGTTCATCGACGGCGTCGAAACGATGCAGTACGCCAACCCCTTCAACGGCGAAACCTGGTACCCGCTGACGAATGTCGCCGTGAAGGCCGACCCGAATTCGAAATACGACGACGGCTCCGGCGCAATGGCGCTGAAGTCCCTGAAAATCTGGCGAGCGGAGTAAAAGCACCCGACGAAAGAGGTAGGGCGGGATGAAATCCCGCCGCCAGGCGTGCGACACGAATGGCGGGATTGCGTTGCGCTCGACCTGCTACGAAGCGCCGGCGCTCACACCGACCCATTCCATCGCCTCTCGTTCGTCGCCGAAAGTGCGGAATTCGATCGCCTTCCCGTCGCGGAACGTGAAGACGTCGGCGATGCGTCCTTCTCGCCACTCCGTCTCGTTTTTGAGCCGCACGTGCACGTCGATCAATACGATCACGCGATCGCCGACGACCGTGAACCCCTGCGGCTCGCAGCTCCCCTCGGCCCAGGTCGCGCGAGCGCGCGTCAGATGATCCGTCACCGCGGCGATCCCCCGATACGTCCCGGCCATCGGAAAGCCGGCCGGTTCGACGCGCACAATGTCTGGGTCGAAGCAGCGAACATAGCCCGGAATGTCATGCCGATTCAACGCGGCAAACGCCTGGCGAATCGCTTCGATCTCGGCAACGCCGGCGGCGGATTTTCCCATCGCTCTATCTTATTCCCATCCGCGTCCTCCGCGACCTTCTTACCCCATCGATCGCAAGCATCCCTCCGCCGCCCGCGCCGACGGCATGAAGAGCCCAGCTACGCGTAGGGCGGGATGAAATCCCGCCGCCAGGCGCTCGAAGTGAACGGCGGGATGACCCTCCTTCCCGACGTGCTCTTCCTGCCACCGCGAATCCAATACGTCCGAAGATTCCCGTCAGTCGGCCCCTAAGCACACGACGACTTGTAATTCCGCTGACAGAAAAGTCGCCGGCGACTTCTTGATGCGACTTTGAGATGCGGGATTTCTTCGTTCTTATGCTGCGACGCGAAGCCATAGGAAAATACCGTTCCTGTGCATTGAGAGTGGTGGCATGGATCAAGCACACTTCATAGTCGTACACTGGAGCCTGTAACGTGGAGGGCGGCCGCCCCACGGAAATTGGACGCATGCAGGAGGAATAGGATTGCCGCGTTACGATTACAACGTGCCCGAACCCACCGCCGCATATGTCGCTTCGCGGCGGCAGCAGTTTGCGGGTGATCCGAACTACTACGGCGTCGAGACTTCGCTCCGACTCCTATTCAATAGCTGGCCGCGCAACAGCAAGATCGACGAAGTGTTGGCGAAGGCAAGTTGCCTGGACCGGCTGTACAGCACCAATGTCTATGCGATCGTGCCGATGGCCGAGCAGATCGTGTCGCTTGAAATCGACACGGCTCTGGATGTCGGTGATCCAGACATTGTCGAGCGGATCGCGACGCTGAAACTCGAGACATCGGAGCGGCGTCATTATTCGTTTGCCACCAAGTATTGCAGTTTCAGCCGCCCGGATCGGTACCACATCTTCGACGGGCAGGTCAACTGGTTGCTGCAGCAGTATCGCAAACGCTTCAAATTCGCCGAGTTCGATCAAGATGCTCTGTTTGACTATCGCAGCTTTGCCGCAGTGTTAAGTGAATTCGTGAAAGTGTTCGGGCTTACGGAACTTTCGAAGAAGGAATTGGATAAGTTCCTTTGGATCGAAGCTGGCGATATCTGGCGGACGGCGAAGTTGAAGGGTTCCCGAATAGGGACGGAGGGCGAAAATTCATCCAGATGAGATGACGACTGAAAAGAAGGGCCATTGTCAAAGCGGTTGGGCACGTGAGCGGGTGTTTCGTTGTCACCCACCCGCGTACGTCTGGCGATCAACTAGGCACTTGGCCGCGCCGATCGTGTAAATCCCCCGGCTGGGCGCATCCTTCTTCGCGTCAGTGGCACTTAATCGGAGCGTGTAGACGCGCGGCTGCATCGCAGGTGCGGTTTTATCGGCCCGGCAAGATGGAGTAAGCGGCGGCTCAATTCCCGGCGGCGTCTGGTCGATCCATCGGACATGGCACAGGCACGACGCAAGCGGGATGGGCGCAAGCGCGGGTTGGCGATGAGGGAGGGGGCGGCGCTTGAACGTCGGCGGCGCGTCAAGGGGCTGCTGGCGAAGCTCGGCCTGCTGGGGCTCTTTGAGAAGGTGCCGGCGGAGGTGCGCGATCAGTTCATCGCTTTCTACGAGCCGGATCCAGTGCTCGTGTTTGATCCTACCTTCCCGACGGCCGATGCCTTTGGTGGGGCATACGAGGCCGTGCGCGATGCGGTGCGCGAGGGCTTCGAGCGAGCGACGGTGCATTTGAACAAGTTCGACTTGGCGGTGAAGGATTACTGGACGATCGCTCGGGCGCTCGCGGCGACGTCGCGGCGGACGCTGACGAAGTTCAACTCGCCCCTGTATGAGGGCCCGGTGGCGCCGGCGGCGCTGCGGGCGTTTCTCGAGCGGGCAACGCCGTTGCTCGAATATGTGTGCCGCGACGAAGTGCGCGATGCAACCTACGCCGCGCTGCACGAAGCGGTGGTCGTTCCGCTGGTGGCGCGCAGCCGAATGGATACGCGCCTGCTGCACGGGCGGCTCACACACGTTGCCACCCCTCGCGGCGGACGCCTGGTGATGACGCTCTATTCCGAGCAACCGGCGATGAAGTACGTGCGCTTCCAGGGAAACTCGCGGCCGATGCACCGCGTGGGCACGTCCAACACGTGGAACGGAATTGAATGGGCGTCGTGGTCGCGTGCGGGGCTCAAGGGGCATTGGGCGGACGAAATCGGCATCGAAGCGGGAACCGAGTGGCCGGTGTTCGTGCAGAGCCATGCTCTCAAGCAGATGCGCGCCCGGCTGGATGTCTACGCCCACGCCGACTGGGCCGAGCACTGGATGTACGAATCGCTGAAGAAGCCAAAGATCGTCTCGCGCCTGCCGAGCGGCCAATTGCTGGTGGCGTTCGAAGTGCAGGAACAGCGGCTCGGATACCTGGTGGTGACGGCCAAGGACGGGATCGTGGCGGTCCGGACGTTCCTCTTCCTGACGATGGCCCAGACCCCCGAGGGACGACTCCTGGAGAAGAAACTGCAACTGACGCGCGCCGAGTTGGATTACCTGCGCCTGCACGAGCTCAGCCGCTTCACGCAGACCGACCTGAAGGATGACCCGGACCTGCGCGACCTGCTCTGTGAATGCGGCTGCGGGCATCTGTTCGAGATGGCCGAGGATGAAGATGCCTTCCTCCCCAGCGCCCAGGGCCCGACCCCGTTCGCGGAAGAACTGAAGCACTACGTGGGCCTGGCGGCGTGAGAAGATGAGAAGGTGAGGGGTGCATGCAAATAGCAAGCAGGGTGCGGCGAGCCGCAACCCACGATTTACGGCCAATCTTGTTACGAGTCGCCTTTCGCTGCCGACATATAGATTGTTGTCGCCGTTGAAAGGGATCATGCTCGAACCGCTCGAAACACGCCGTCATTTCGCCGTCTCGCTCGATGGCAACATCCTCACGATCACGGGAACGACTCACAGCGATGCGATCGCGATCGCCGCGGGGAAGCGGACGTTTCACGTGTTCGTCAACGGCAAGCAAAATGATGTGCCGACACGATCGGTTCGGACAGTTCGCATCTATGGCGGATTGGGTGACGACAAAATCCTGGTGAGCCCGAACTTTCAAACCCGCTGCAGCATTCAAGCCGGCTCCGGGAGCGACCTGGTCGCCGGCGGGGGCGGGAGCGATTCGATCTGGGGCCAGGATGGCAATGACACGCTGATCGGCAATCAGGGTGGCGACTACATGGACGGTGGCGCGGGCGACGATGCGCTCGATGATTACAGGACCCTCTATTCCTCGAAGGTCAATGTGCTGCATGGCGGAGCCGGGAATGACCGTGCCGCCTGCTCCGCCGCGGATTATGCAACCGGGATCGAAAGCTTGCAGGCCCCGGGGAAGTCGGTGCTCGACGTCAGAAACGGAAAGATCCTGCTGACGCTCACGGTCGATAACGGCAATGACGGCGGGTTCACGATCGACGGGATCGAACAACGTTCACCCGGCGTCTTCGTTGTGCACGAGACCCACACCCGATCCAACTGGTCGTTCGGCAGCGCCCCGATTACGGCAACCCTCGACATCACCACTGCCAAGGGGTCGAAGGTCCTCATCGAACGGCAACATTATTTCGTCGACAGCGGCTATGAGCTACGCGACGAAGGGACAGAATCATTCATGCTCGCCGATCGTTTGTGACTCGGTAGAACACGCTACTGCGTGCCGCGCCGTGACGGCACGCAATAGTGTGCCCTGCGAAGTCTACCGATTAACCCCAAATAGCCACTTGGCGAGCGCAAGCAAGGCATACGACAGCGCTAGGGAACTCCAGAAGCCTATGAGGATGGTACCGAGAATGTGTTCGGCGAAGAATCCTTGATGGCCGAATCGGTCAGGAAAGGCGGCGAAGATGAAGACCGGGCTGTAGATCACGGGAACGCAAAGAAGCCGCAACAGGCGTCGGTGCGATCGAATCGACTTGTCGTCTTTCACCTTGTCACTCCGCACCTCGTGACCTTGTCACGCGTTCACGCCGTTTCATCCGCAAATCGCTTCACCAACCCGCCGTAGGCGTCGATGCGCCGGTCGCGCAGGAATGGCCAGTGCGTGCGGGCGAACTCGACTTTTTCTAAGTCCAAGTCGCGGACGATGACTTCTTCTTTTTCCACGCTCGCGCGGTAGAGGAGTTGGCCGCTGGGTTCGGTGATGAAGCTTTGGCCCCAGAATTGGATGCCGGCGTCGCTCACGTAGCCGCCTTCTTCGTTGCGGATTTTTTCGATGCCGATGCGGTTCGGCGAGCAGACATAACAGCCGTTCGCGACGGCGTGGCTGCGCTGGATCAGTTCCCAGCTTTCGTGCTGGGCCGTGCCGTAGAGTTCCTTCTCGTGTGGGTGCCAGCCGATGGCGGTGGGGTAGAAGAGGATTTCCGCCCCCTGCAGCGCGGTGAGGCGGGCGCCTTCGGGGTACCACTGATCCCAGCAGATGAGCGTGCCGATTTTGGCGTGTTGCGTGTCCCATGCGCGGAAGCCGGTGTCGCCGGGGGTGAAGTAGAATTTCTCGTAATAGAGCGGGTCATCCGGGATGTGCATCTTGCGATAGATGCCCAGGATTTGCCCGCGATCGATGATGGCGGCCGTATTGTGGTAGAGGCCGGCGGCGCGCTTTTCGAACAGGCTGGCGATGATCGTGCAGCCGTGCTTTTTGCTGATCTTGCAGAAGAGGTCGGTGCTCGGGCCGGGGATGGTCTCGGCGAGCTTGAAGAAGCGGTGATCTTCCACCTGGCAAAAATACTGGCTGGCGAACATCTCCTGCGTGCAGATGATCTGCGCGCCCTTCTTGGCCGCCTGCTCGATGAGCTTGGCCTGGTGCTGGCGGTTGATCTTCGGATCTTCCGCGCACGCCATCTGCGTGATGCCGACGCTGACAATGCGATCGCTCTTCTTTTTTGCCATGGTGCAGGATCATACGAAAAGAGAGCCGCCGGCGATCGCGCCGGCGGCTCCGTGAACGAAATATTTTTGCCGGAGCCTTTGGATCGGCTCTTCAGCAAAACGACATCGTCTACTTCACCGTTGCCCCCACAGGCAGGTGAATTTGATCCAGGACCACGCCCGGATCGACCGCGACAATCTTCAGCGTATGCTTGCCGGCCGAGAGCTGGCCGAGTTGCACTTCGATGGGAGTGCGGCCGGTCACCACGCCGGTGCTGCGGGCCTTGTCCCTCTCGTTGGTCACATCGCCGCCGGGCACGTCCACGGTTTTGACGCTTCCCTCATCCACCGCAACGCCCACGCGCAAGCCATAATCGGCCGAGAGGCGGATCGTCGGCAACACATCGAGCTGGATGGTGGCCTCGCCCGCCTGGGGCAGGGTGAAGTCGTAGCTGATGGTGCAGGGTTCTTTGGCGGTATCCGCCGTCGTGGGCAGCGGGGTGATCGCGTGGCCCGACCAGCCGACCCCATCCACCGCCTGCCACGACCGAGCGCCCGAAGACGCCTGGCCCGACGCCGCATCGATCACCGGCCGCGGATCATCCGCCGCCGGCTGAGCCGGGCCGAAGGGTTTCATCTTTCCGCCCACCGCTTCCGGCCAGCGGACGTCCGTGGAATTCAGCGCCATCATGTATTTCCACTTGCCGCCGGCGATGCTGTCGTTGTAGCGGGTGGTGGCGTTGTCGATGCGCTGCTTCCACTTCGGCTGGTCTGCCGGGTCGCCCATGAACAGCCGGCCCGCCGCCCCGAACGCCTGCGCGGCGTAGCCGACGGTTTCGAAGTAAGTATCCTGCCGATCCTGCGGCACGACGGCGGCCACCGCTTGTTCCTCGGCCAGCAAGGCGTCATACGCCTTCAGCAGCGATTCGCGATACGCCGGGGCCAGCGCCTCCGGGTTCGCATATGACAAATGCTCCGGCCGACGATGTGCCGCCAAGGCATAGTAATGATCGAGCAAGGCATGCACCTTCGGCCCGGCAGTTGTGCCGAAGGTTCGGTTGCAGAATTGGTCCAGGAACACACGCTGCGCATCCGGCCCATAGGCATCCGGGTTCCACGCCAGCTTCGAC
>JBQCCH010000264.1:0-2822 GCA_051962375.1 Tepidisphaeraceae bacterium | reverse complement strand
ATCGCCGCCGGCGACGCATGCTGAATCACGTTTCGGCCGTAGACGATCCCCTTCGCCCCGGCGCGCATCAGGCCCTCTGTTCGCTGCAGAATCTCCGCGTCACTCACCTTGCCGCCGCCGCGCACAAGAACCGGGATCAGCCCCGCGGTCTGGATCACGCGTCGATAATCCGCAATGTCATCGGTGGGATCGGCCTTAATAATGTCGGCGCCGAGCTCCACGCCCTGGCGAACCAGCGGGATGATTTTGTCGGGATCGCCGTCGACCATATACCCGCCCGCCTTTTCGTTCCGCTGAAACACCAGCGGTTCGATCATCAGCGGCATGCCCCACCGGTCGCACTCCGGCTTAATCCGAAGAATGTTCTGAATGCACTGATCCGTCACTTCCGGCTGCTCCGGAATCGCAAACAGGTTCACCACCACGCATGCCGCATCCAGGCACAACGCTTGCTCAACAGGACGCTCGATCATCCGGCTGAACAGCGTCCGCGGCAGCTTTGAGCCATAGACATTCGCAACGTCGGTCCGCAACACCAGCGAGGGCTTTTGCCGACCCCGAATTGCTTGCAGCACCGGCGCCTGGCCGATCGTCAATTGGATCGCATCGGGTGCGGCGTCCACCAGCGTCCGCACGGCCGCCGGAAGGTCCTCGATCCCGGGCAGAAATGTCTTTTCCCCGAAGAACCCATGGTCCACCGCGACATCAAAACAGTGGCCGCTCATGGAATTGAACAGCCGATTCATCCGGTATTGCTTCATGCTCAATAACCCAGCTCTTTCGCGGTTTCGCCGATGGCTTCGTCGATGATCTCCAGCCCGCGCAACAAGGCTTCGTCTTCCATCACGATGGGCGGACTCATTCGAAGAATGTGCCCCGCGGGAATCCATGCCAGCCCTTTCGCGAAGGCCTTCTGATAAACCCGTTTGCCCGCTTCGTCGAAGGGCGTCTTCTTCTGGCGATCCTTCACCAATTCAATCCCCATCAGGCACCCCTTCGCGCGAACATCGCCGATGATCTTGTGCTCCGCTTTCATCTTCTGCATCCGCTTCATCGCGAGCTCGCCCAGATGCGTGCTGCGTTCCAGCAGATTCTCTTCTTCGATGACTTCCGTTGATGCCAGCGCCGCCGCGCAGGCCATCGGGTTGCCGCCGTAGCTGCTGCTGGCGCTGATCTGTTCGAACGATTCCTTATACCGCTCACGCACGGCCACGCAGGTGACGGGGAACCCGTTGCCGAACCCCTTCCCGATCGAAACGATGTCAGGCACCACGCCCCAATGTTCCATGCAAAGGAACTTGCCAGTTCGGCCCCAACTCGTGAGAACCTCATCGGCCATGAGAAGGATCTTTTTCTCATCGCAGAACGCGCGCAGCTTTGGGAAAAAGTCGTCCGGCGGCATCACGGAGCCGCCCCAGCCCTGGATCGGCTCCAGGACAAACCCCGCAACATCGCCGACGGTCGCCTTGTCCATGTACTGGTCGTAGAACTCGATGTACTTGTCGGTGTCGATCGTCACGCCGTCGGCTTTGGTCCACACCGGACGATAGACGTCGGGGCGCGGAACCATATGTGCGCCCGGCGCCCGGACTCGGCCGTACACCGGCGAGCGGATATGCCCGAGTGACACGCCGCCATAGGTCTTGCCATGGTAGTCGTAGTAGCAACTCAGCATTTCATTCTTGCCCGTCGCCGCGCGCAACACGCGCATGCCGGCTTCGACTGCCGTCGTGCCTGAGTCGTAGAACTGAAACCCGTTCAGATCGCCCGGCAACACCTCGGCCAACTTCTCCACCAGTCGCGTCTTGATTTCCGTGGTGAAATCGTGGGCGTTCATCAGTTGGTTCGCGTACTTCGCGATTGCTTCGCTGATCTTCGGATGACAATGCCCCAGCGTGGTGACATAGATTCCCGACGAGAAATCGAGATAGCGATTGCCGTCCACATCCACCAGTTCGCAGCCGTATCCCGACTCAAACGCGACCGGGAAGAGCTTCACCTGGCCACTCAATCCCTTGAAATATTTCGTACACCGCTCGTGCAGCGCCTTTGATTTCGGGCCCGGCGCTGCACTTTTCATGTGCGGCACCTGTTCCAGATCGACGTGGGCCCAATAGGGCGCTTTCAACATTGCAGTCATTGTTTCCTCGTTGGGTTCAGTACCCTTTATCCAGGTCCGGCACGATGTCCTGAGCGATCGACTCGGAGATGAACACATCCGTTCGCAGCTCTTGAAGAATTGACGTGGGCAAGCGCGGCGTCACCGGCCCGTGATAGACCAGCCGCGCGATCATGCGTTGCCAGGACGTTTGCGTTCCGTGAACGGTCAGCGCTGAGACTTCAAAGCGATGGCGTGCCGCCCGAACGTCCGCAGGCCCGATGGTCGCTGCCCGAGGCGGCACCGCCGCCAGGTCGCCGCTCATCCCAAAACTGCCGTGCATCGAGTTTTGTGCGATCGTGAACGGGCTCAGCGTGACCAGCCGCGAACCCATTTGGCGCCACTCGTCGAGCGATCCGGCGAATTCCGGCGCGTCCGGCTCAATAAAAGCCAAATGCCCCGTCCACCCAGGGCCGCTGTAGCAGATGTCCGCTCCGCCGGCGTCGGCAATGAGCTGGCTGTAGTGTCCCACGTTCTTGTCCGTGAAGCCCACCAGCTGCTTCTCCGGCGGTCGCAGGTCCTTGTCCAACTCGTGATAGAAATACTTCTTCATCGCGTACGTGAAGCCCAGCTCCCACGTTTCCGGAGCGACGTTCCCCTGCTCGTTGGCGTATTCGTCCATCGCAAACCAGTGCAGCTTGCTGCAATCCACTCGCATCGCATT
>JBQCCH010000263.1:0-5891 GCA_051962375.1 Tepidisphaeraceae bacterium | reverse complement strand
TTATGTCAAAAAGACGGACGCGCAGTCGCCCGCGATCCCCGCCTGGAAAGCGGGGCCGTGATGTCTGTTCATTCGGCTCTTTGCGGGGCGGCCATGAGTTTTTCCGTCGGCAAGCGGCGGCATCAGCCCAGATACGCCTTCTTCTTTTTGCCGCTCAGATAGCTTTCCATGACGCAGTTGGCGAGTTCGCCGCTGGAGGTATAGAACGCAACGCCCTTGGTCAGCTTGGTGAGCTGATCGACGAAGCCCACCCAATCCATGCCGTAGTAGTCTTCGATCAGGGCGAACGTGGCGATGCGGCATCCCTCGCGGGCGGCGATGACTGCTTCTTTCAGCGTGGCTGCGGTGGAGCGGGGGTCGGGCGGATACAGCAGGTAGCAGTGGTCGCCCTCCACGTGGGCGGTGGGTTGGCCGTCCGTGATGATGAAGATCTGCTTGTTCTCGCCGCCGCGCTTCCGCAGGATGCGGCGGGCCATCTGCAGCCCCATGTGCAGGTTCGTGAAATGCTGCGGCGCCTGGTCGAGCATGTTCAGCGGCACCTTCAGGCGCACCTGATAGTCATACACCGTCACCGGCTTGGGCATCAGCAGGGGCAGGCCGATTTCGGGAATCTGCGTTGCGCCGGAGTAAAAGCCCACGAAGTCGATCGAATCCTGCGGAAACCGCGATCGCACCAGCGCGAGCATCGCCAGCGCCACTTTTTTCGCCGACAGGAACCGGCCGTACCGCATCATGGAGCCGGACATATCCATCAGGACGACGGTCGATGCGCTCGTGGTGCCTTCGCGCTGGTGCACTTCAAAATCCCGCTCGGCAAACGGGATCCGCACGTGGGGCATCGGGCCCTTGTCTTCGTCCACCACCGACGGCGACTCCAGGCTCAGCCCCTTTCGCTTCAGGGCGTTGCGCAAGGTCTGGTGCAGATCCAGATCGGAGATCGAATCGCCGAACTGATACGGCTTGGTGGAATCCATCCGGTCGCCGTTCGCGCCGGCGGTGGTTTTTTCGTGGCCGTCGCGCTGGCCTTGCTTCATGTTCTTGAAGATTTCCATCAGCGCGCGCGACTGCATCTTGCCGACGGCTTTGGGCGTGAGGCGCAGTTTCCCCTTGGCATCTTTATCGAGCATGCCGTCTTTGAGCATCTGCTCGAGCAGGTCATGAACGCCCTGGTCTTCCGGGTCCTTCATCATCTGCTGCATGGCCTTGAGGGCCTGGTCGCCGTATTGAAGGATGAAATCCATGATTTGATCGAAGCCGAAGAGCTTGTCCTGCGTCGGAAACTCTTCGCCGTCAAATTCGCCGTACTGATAGCGCATATGGAGAGTTTAGCGGGCTGAGGGACCGGGCGTCGGATTATTTGTTCGCGCCGGCGCAACGCTTCACGGAATTTGAAGGCATTTAAGCGGCAAATTCGCCGGCGATCCCGTCCGCGACATTCAATCCGCGTTCGGTCAGGCGGAAGCCGTCCGCGTCGATTGCGATGAGCCCGACCCGCTGAAGCTGATCCAACGGGCCCGCGTAGGTTTCCCGCAGGTCGATGTCAAAATCGTCCCAACGGACGCCCGTGCGTAACCGCAGCGACAGCATGACGCGCTCGGCCACGCGCTGGGGATCGGACAATTGCTCGTGTTCGACAATCGGGAGCGATCCGCTCGGCACACCGTGCTCCCACTCGCCCAGGTGCGGACGATTTTTGAAGCGATGGCCGGCAACATGAGAGGCGGCACTGGGGCCGAGGCCGACGTAGTTCTGGCCCGACCAATACATCAGGTTGTGCCGACATTCCTGACCGGGGGCGGCATAGTTGCTGATCTCATACCAGGGTCGACCCGCTGCCCCGAGCAGTTCTCGGGCCGCCTGGTACATCTGCAGTTCGGTATCGTCCGGCTGTGCGATGAGTTGGCCGAGTCGCTTTTTCACCGCGATGACGGTGTTCGGCTCATAGGTGAGCCCATAGCACGAATAGTGCGACAGCCCCAGCGACAAGGCCGCCTCGAGCGAGCGGCGCCAGGAGTCGAGCGTCTGCCCGGGAATCGCGTAAATGAGGTCGATATTGAGCCGCTCAAACCCGGCTCGGCGGGCCAAGTCGATGCTGTGGTACACGTCCTGCGGGTCGTGATGACGCTCGAGCGTTCGCAATTCCTCTGGATCGAAGCTTTGCGCGCCGAAGCTGAGCCGATCGACGCCCGATTGGCGAAGCATGCACAGGTAGTCGAAATCGGCGGTGGCTGGGTTGATTTCGATCGTCCACTCGTTGACCGCGGTGAGATCAAACCGATCCCGCAGGCCGCCGATGAGCCGACGCATCGGTACGAGCGGCAGCAGCGAGGGAGTCCCGCCGCCAAAAAAGACGGTCGTCGGCCGCGGCGCATGCACCTGCCAAAGCTCCGCCTCCGCCAGCAGCAGGTCGACAAACCGCGTCATCCGCTCGGGTGACTGGCGCGTGATCGAATAAAAGTCGCAGTAGTGACACTTGTGAAAGCAGAAGGGGATGTGGACATACAACCCGTCCACGGCGCCGGCGGGAATGTCGGCGGCGCGAAGGTCGATCGAATCTGCGGTGAAGGTTTCCAGGCGCATCGGCGGCAATGGGACAAAATCCAAAAGCGGCAGGGGCGAAACGACGCAATTGCCGTTTCGCCCCAGGCCGCCGAGTGGATCGGACCGGCTATTTAAGTTCTACGGTCCAGTAGGCCTCGTCAAGGAACTGCTTCCAGCTTCGGTATCGCTCATCCGCCAGCTTGAACGAGATGGCGGGCGACCGCTTGGGCTTGATCGGGCGGGTGAGCAGCTTCATGTGCGCCTGCTCCGGGGTTCGGCCGCCTTTCTTCACGTTGCACTTGACGCAGCAGCAGACGATGTTGTCCCACGTGGTTCGCCCGTTCTGGGAGCGGGGAATGACGTGATCGAGCGACAACTCGCTGGTCGCGAACTTTCGGCCGCAGTACTGGCAGCGGTTGGAGTCGCGGGCGAAGATATTGCGGCGATTGAACTTCACATCCTGCCGGGGCAGCCGGTCGTAGCCGAGCAACCGAATGATCTTCGGCACGGCAATCGCGACGCGGACCGTGTGAATCCAGTCAAAACCGGTCGGCTCAAACGTTTGTTTGAGCTGGCTCAGCTCGGTCCACTCGGTCAGGTCCAGATTCTGCCAGATCGCCTGGCCGGCGGTGTCGGTCTCAATGTGGACGACCTCTGCCTGATCCTTCGCGAGGAGCGAAAAGGCCCGCTTCACGTTGACGACGCGAATGGCCTGGTAAAATTTGTTGAGCACCAGCACATTGGCCGACAACGCGGGGTTGCACAGGCCGGGAATGGGTGGCGAACACGCAGCGATATCCATTGGCTCAGTCTCCGGGATAAGGCCCGCATTGATCGCGGGCGCGCCTGCAACTGGCTCTGGGGCACAGTAATGATAATGGGGGGAGTGGAGAGTTGATAGTGGAGAATGGAGAGTGAAGAAGACCGCTTGAATCGAGCGGCTCCGTACTCTCAATTCTTTACTGCCAACTCTCCACTGCCAACGCTCCACTGCCAACGCTCCACGCCTATCCCCAACGCAAACGACCTCGAAGCTGAAGGGCTTCGAGGTCGTCGGCAGTGGGTACTGCGGATGTTGCGTCGCGTTATCCGCGAGCGACTTCGAAGATGCCCTGGGTCTTCATGACCATGAGGCTTTCGTCAAACAGATGGAACGACTGAACGAGCAGCTCATGGCTGCGGCGTTCGATGTCGAGCACCGACAGGAACCCGCCGGTCGAACCGTCCGCACTGGCCGGCACGTCGGCCATCATCAGTTCGCGTTTCATCGCGTACTGGCGGATTTCGGCGCGGGAAGCGTCGTAGAGCGTCTGGGTGAGTTGCTCTTCCTGGGTGCTGATCATGTATTTGATGTTGCCCGAGGTCATCTCGTGGTATCGTTCGCCACGGCACGGGATGGTCTGGATCAGGCCGCGATCCGTCAGGGCGGGGGCGGCGTTGACGATGACTTCCGTGAGCGTGTTTTTCCCGCTGGAGAACGAGATCACGTGCCCGCCGTCCACAACCCAGACGTCGGCTTCGTACATCCGACGGCTGACTTGCTCGGTGGCATGGATCTTGAAGAGTTCGGGATGGAGCATGCGCTGATAAAGCATCAGCGTCAGCCCGGTACAACGGCGTTGTTTGGTTCGGTTACTCATTGCTTCCATGCCTTCTTAAAGGATTTTCGCCCTTCGCTATAAAAAACGGGCCGAAAAGTCGAAAGAATTACAAATTCCGTGAGCGACACCCACTGACGTCGCGACCTTCGGCTCACCGGTCAATGGCGATTGACGGACCTCTCCATTTCGGTCCGCCGACGTCGGCAATGGCGTCTGACTTTCTATCTGACGGACGAATCCGCCAAGGTTCACGGAGTATACAGATTCAATTTACGGAACTACACAAAATTTTACCCACGATGCGTCAGGGATTCCCTCATACAGCAAATCGCGATGTCATAAGCCATATGACAGCCAACAGTTACGCCAAACCCCCGGCTTAACATCACCGACCCGAAATACGCCCCGGCCATGGCGCGAAACACAAAGGTTTGGATCGCGAACGACTCCGAACCCCAGTAATGGTAGAGCGAGAACAAAACGCCCGAGCCCATCACTGCAATGACAGTACCAATGATAGCGCGTATGCCTAAAAAGTCGACAACGAAGAAATGCAGTGCAACAAGACCGAGCAGTCGAAAAATAAATTCTTCGTAAATTCCCGCCCCGATCGATAGCACCACGCCCTCGCTCATCGGCTCCGGGCCGGCCAGCAGGCGGATTCTGGCGATCAGCAGACTTAGGCCCAGCAGGGGGGCAGCCAGGGCCACGCTTTCCAATGCCATCCCCAGTTGGGTGCTGATCCGGGGCTGGAATCGCTCTTTTCGGGTAATCCCTAGGCTGATCAGCACGCTGACGACGGCGGCTGGGGCAACCCAATGGGCGGTCGCGCCGAGGGCGGCGAGCGAGTTGCGGAGCATACTGAACGCCACGATCCGCTGCTCGGTGTGGGAGGCCGGGTCGAGCGTGATGTAACGCGTGCCCAATTCGTAGGCGATCACGAAGGGCAGGATGAAAACTAACGCCGCGAAGGCCGACTCCGATTCGCTCGCGTATCGCGCCCACACGCTCTCGGCCGGTCGCTCGACTTGTTTTGACGGCCGCCCCGCGGACTTGCTCACGAGGCTGCCTTCGTCGGATCGGGCACGCCGTCCTGTGGGGTTTCCGGCACCATCCGCACCACCTGCACCGCGCGATTGCCCCGCATCTTGCCCAGCTTCGCGAAAAATTTATTTCGCCCTTCGATCTGAACCACGATCTCGCTGTCGACCGCTTTGTCCGTGGTGATCAGATCCCCCGGCTGCAAGGACATCAGGTCGCTCAGGCTGATTTTTGTGCGAGCGAGGATCGCCCGCAGCTCCACGGGGGCGCTGTTGACCGCACGCGTCACCCGGCGGACCGAGTCGTCATGCGCCGCCCGCCGCTGATAGCTGAACCAGCTCTGCGCCGACAATTGGGCCATGATCGGTTCGATCACGTTGTACGGAATGCACAGGCTCATCGTCCCGGCCCGATTTCCCATCCGCAATTCAAAGCCGACCACCACCACCGTTTCGTTCGGCGGCACGATCTGCACCAGCTGTGGGTTCGACTCAAAATCCTGCACGCTGAACGTCACCGGCGTGAGGTTGCTCCAGGCCTCGGACAGAAAATGCGTCGCCCGGTCGGTGATCCGTTGCACCAGGCGCTGTTCGATCTGCGTCAGCGGGCGCTGGGGAATGAACAGGTCCGCATTCGATCCGCCCAGCAGCCGGTCGATGATCGGGTAAATGATCAGCGGGCTGATTTCCAGGCACATCTGCCCATCCA
>JBQCCH010000262.1:0-6938 GCA_051962375.1 Tepidisphaeraceae bacterium | reverse complement strand
TCGACGGTGTGTCGGGTGATCAACTCGATGCCCGGGATTACGCCGGAAACTGCGAGTAATGTTCAGCGGTCGATGAAGGCGTTGGCGTACACGCCGACGGTGCGTCGGCGGGGGCCGCAGCGGCCGGCGCCGATTCGGTTGACCGGCACGAAGGTGGGCTTTGTGGTGCTTGACCTGGCGGGGCCGCGGTCGGTGCCGAAATATGACGAGTTGATTCGCGGCGTATCGTCGGCGGCGACGCAGTTCGGGCTCGACATGCACATGTCGTTCATGACGGACGTGGATGCGGCCGTCGAAAAGCTGGGAAATTCCGGGTTTAACGGGCTGATTTTGCACGGCACCTGCCCGCCGATCGAAAAAAGCCAGCGGCTGCACGCGATCCCGACGGTGTGGATGATGGGCAACCCGCGTCGCCCGACGTGGGGCGACCAGGTGATGCCCGACAATGCGACGATCGGCCAACTGGCGGCTCAGTACCTGCTGCAGCGCGGGCACCGGAATGTGTTGTACTTCGGGCTGCGGGCGGGGTGGTCGCTGGCGACGCGGTCGCTGGCGTTTCTGCAGGCGATGGAAGATGCGGGCGGCAAGGCGACGGTGTTGACGCCGCCGGTGACGGATTACGATGTGCCGCACATCGAAGACGTGGACCGGGCGTTGGCGGAGTTGGCGGTGCTGTGTCGCTCGGCCGACCCGATGCCCACGGGCCTGTTCATTGGCGAGGATTACCTGGTTCGGCCGGTGTTCAATACGCTGAATTCGATCGGCGTGCGGATCGGCGAGGGGGGGCTGGATGTCATCTCCTGCAACAATGACCGGGCTCACTTGATCGGCGCCTCGCCGATGCCGGCCACCATCGACATTCAGGCCGAAGCGATCGGCGCGCACGCGGTGGAACAACTCGTGCAGCGGCTGCGAACGGGCGGGCTGAAGGATCGGGTTCGGATCATGCTCGAGCCGGAACTGGTGCTGCCGACCGATTCGGCGCCGATGTAAAGCTGCGACGAGCGGCGGTCACATTCTCTTGTTCAAAAGGCGACGCCTCTTCCTGAGTGAAGAGGCGTTTTGCATTGAATCGTTGCCCCAAGGGGTGGCGCGGGGCGGGAGGGCGACGAAGGCTGGGTCACTGGCGGGGGTGGCTTGAAGGGGATGCGTTCTGGGCTCCGCTTCGATGCTTAGAAGCTCCGTCAGCCTCCACCTGCTATTCCCGCGCACAGGGCGGAATTTTGGGCCGCTTTTTTCGGGGGCCGGCGGTACAACGGGTTCGGGGGGCGGTTCTTTGGCAAGTGAATAGGTTGGTTTTGGCTTTGGGGATTGGTCAAACGGGGGTTTACTGCGTATTGCGTACTGCGTGATTGTTGCTTGCCGGTCTCGTGTTTGAGGGTTTTGCGATGGCGATAAGTGACGTGGCGGGCTGGGCAAGGGCCGTCGCACTGGCGCTGAGGTGGTGTGGAATGGGAACCTTTGGCCGGGCCGGGGGTTGGGGCGGGAAATGGGTGGAAACCGCAAACAAAAATGGCAGGAACGGCCGGCGGGGGTTTGGCGTGACTTACGACAAACGCCCGGCTTTCTCACGCGGGAGAAAGCCGGGCGTCGTGAATCGGACCGGAAGCGGCGAGGATCAATAGCCGGGCAGGTATTCCTTTTCGGCTTCGAAGATGTCGCGGGTCATGGCCTTGATCTGCGCGGGGGTGCAGACGGCGGCGGTGAGCGGATCCAGAAGCAGGGCGTAGGTGGCGGCTTCCTTGGATTTTTCGATGCACGCGGTGGCGGCCAGATCGAAGTAGGCCATGTTGCTCGCACAGACGTGCGCCATCTGGGGGGGCAGGGCGCCGTAGCGGGTGGGGTTGATGCCGTTGCGATCGACCATGCAGGCGACTTCGACCGCGCCATCGCCGGGGAGATTGGTGATGAGCTTGCCCGCTTCGCCGGCGTTGCGTTTGCCGGGGGCGATCGCATGGTTCATGACATTGCCATGGATGCGGAAGGGGCTGTCTTTTTCGATGGCTTCGATGATCCAGGAGGCATATTCCCAGGAGCGTTTGAGCTCGGTCTGCTCTTCACCGCGGACGAGCTTGTTGCGGTGATCGTCGGCGTTTTTGCGCCAATCGGGCCAGTTGGTGGCATAGAAGCGGCTGCCGCCGTCGTACCCACGACGCAAAAGCGCCTGGCCGGCCTTGCTCTTGCGGTAGTAGGGGAGGTATTCGGACAGATGGCCGGAGCTTTCGGTGATGAAGGCGCCGAAGTTGACGCACATGTCTTTGCGGATGAGGTCGGAGGTTTCGTAGGGCTGTTTTTCCTTGACGCCCCACTTCATGTTCATGGCATCGAAGATGGCCTTGCCTTGCTCAGCCTCACGATGGCCGAGTTCGATCTCTTTCTTGAATTTTTCGTAGAGGATCTTGGTGTAGAGGTTTTGGCCCTTGTGCTGCAGCTTGGTGAACCAGGCGAGGTGGTTGATGCCGGCGCATTCCCACTCCATTTCCTCGTAGGGGACCTCGGCGTAACCGGCCAGGAGATGGCTGGTGCCTTGGACGCTGTGGCAAAGACCGACGACCGGCACTTCGGGCACCGCGCGACCGGCCGCCAGGACCATCATGCTCATGGGGTTGGTGTAATTGAGCATGATCGCGCCGGGGCACAGGTCCCGCATGTCGCGAAGGATGTCGAGGAAGACGGGAACGGAGCGGAGCCCCTTGAAGAGGCCGCCCGGGCCGACGGTGTCGCCGATGCATTGATCGACGCCGTATTTCAGGGGGATGTCGTTTTCAAACGCGACGCAGGCGGTGCCGGAGACTTCGACGCAGCAGACGGCATAGGTGCTGCCGGCGAGCAGTTCGCGGCGATTGGTGCTGGAGCGGACTTTCCATCCGTTGCTGCGACCGGCCTCGGCGATGAGCTTTTCGATCACCTTGTGCATGGTCGAAAGGCGGTCGGTGTCGATGTCGCAGAGGCGTAATTCGCCCCGCTCGGCGCCGGGAATCAGAAGCACGTCGCGGCAGAGCGTGGGGCAGAAGCCCGAGCCGGCGCCGAGGAAGGTGACATTGATCGGCCGGGTGATTTTGCCCCGCAACCCTTCCTGCGAATCGGCGGTCTTGGTGTGGGCGGCGTGACCGAGCTTGGCCTCGTCCTTTTCTTTCACGGCAACAGCAGCACTCATGAACAATCTCCTTAAATCCAGTCGTCCCACTGTACCGATCCGGGAAGGGCTCCGCATTGGACGGTTGAGAAATCTGTTGTACAAATGTGATGTGACTCAGCGGATCGCCGTTCCTCCCCCGACGTTGCCGTCCTTGCGGACGGACGAGCCGCTGCTGTGGTTCGCCGGCGGGGAGCACGAAACGTGGAAGGATTCGAGCTATTTTTACGACTCCCGCGTGCGCGGTGATCCGCCACATGCGGTGCTCCAATTGACGCTCGGTGGCAGCGGGTACTACAGGCGGGGGGGCGAATCCCGAACGCTTTTACCGGCGGGCTGGGCTTTTTGTGATATGATCCCCGGCCATTTCGAGTACGGCTGGGCCGGCGGGACGTACGAGCTGATTTTTATCAGTTTCGCCGGACAGGCGGCGGTGCGATGGGTGGAGCACATCCACGCCCATTACGGCCCGACGCTGGACCTGGGGCGGGATGAATCGGTTCGCCAGACGATGCTGGGGCTGGTGGAATCGGCCCATGCGGGGCTGCTGCGCGATCGCTATCTGATCTCGGGCCAGCTCTACGGGCTGCTGATGCAGGTGCTGAGCGTGCTTGCCCGCTCGCGCATCGCGGCGACGCCCCTGGTGGCCGAGTGTTTGCAGATCATCCAATCCGAAGCCAGCAGTCCCACGCTCAACGTCAATGGCTTGGCCGACCGCTTGAACCGCTCGCGGGAGCACTTGACGCGTGAATTTCGGGATGCGACGGGGATTTCGCCATCGACGTACCTGACGCAAACCCGCGTGCGGCTGGCGGCCGGCGAGTTGCGGTCGACGGACGCCAAGCTGACGGCCATCGCGCATCGCAGCGGGTTCGGGTCGGCGGAGTATTTGTGCCGGGTCTTCCGAAAAACGGTGGGTGTGACGCCGGTGCAATTTCGCGATCGCCCGTGGCTGGTGGTGCCGTGAGCGTCCGTTCCGAAAGGGCGGCGGGTCAGATCGGGATGGCCAGCGCCGCGCGGGAGCGGGGGTCATTCAGGACGAGCGACTGCACCTGTTCCAATGCCGTGCGGTCCGACGGCCACATCAGGCGAGCCGGCGCCTGCTCAAGGGCGATCCATTCCAAATGCGTGTGCTCCGGATCAAGCGTCGCCGCAGCCCCCGCCGCGACGAAACCGGCGAACATCGGAACGATGCACAGGGCGTCGAGATCGCTTCGATAAAATTGCGCCACCTGCGGCAACCGGTAGAGCGATTGCAGGGATAGGCCGGTCTCCTCACGCACCTCGCGAAGTGCGGCTTGCCAGGCGGTTTCCGCGGGCTCGATGCTGCCGGTGATCAATTGCCAGGTGCCGCCCAGGTACCGACCCTCGGCCCGGCGTCCGAGCAGCAATTCGTGCGACCCCTTCGCCGGGCGAAGTACGAGCACGCTGACATACGAGAGCGTTTGCATGACTCATCCCACCCGGACAAAGCCTTGGCCGTCGATCCGGCGAACAACGCCTTTGAGCGTCAGCAATGTCAGTTCACGCGTGACGACGGCCGCGTCGAGCGAGGTGGCTTCGATGATCGAATCGACCCCCATCGGCGTCGGCTGCAACACGGCGCAGATCTGCGCTTGCGATTCCGACAAGGCAACCGCCGGCGCCGGTTCCGACACGGCGTGGGGTGTCGATACGGCGCGCGGTTCGGCGGGCAGCGCGGGTTCGAAGAGCGGCATTTCCGGGACCGACGCATCGAGCGGGCCAAGGGCTTCGAGGATGTGCTCCAGCCGGGTAACGAGGGTCGCGCCCTGGCGGATCAACTTGTGCGGGCCGGCCGATTGCGGGTTGTCGACCCGGCCGGGGATGCACATGACGACGCGCTGGTGGTCTTCGATCGCCTGCCGGGCGGTGATCAGGGCGCCGGAACGCTCGTCGGCTTCGATCACCAGCACGCCCCGGCTCATGCCGCTGACGATGCGGTTGCGGCGGGGAAAATTTTCCGCCATTGGGGGCGTGCCGAGCGGGAACTCACTGATCACGCAGCCGCTTTGGGCGATCTGGTCGAACAGCGCCTTGTTTTCCGGCGGATACGGGACATCCAACCCGCTGCCGATGACGGCCAGGGTTCGGCCGTTGGTGGGCTGCATCGCGCCGCGGTGCGCCGCCGAATCCACACCGCGGGCGCCGCCCGAGATCACCGAGAAGCCGGCCCCCGCCAACAGCGCGGCAAAGCGCTCGGCCTGCTCGCGTCCGTACAAGCTGCACTTGCGGCTGCCGACGATCGCGACGGCGTTCAGATCGCGCGGCTCCAGTGTTCCGCGGACGTACAGCACGAGGGGCGGATCGGGAATCGATCGCAGCAGCAGGGGATACGCCTCGTCGTCGGTGGTGATGAGCCGAACATCGGACAGCTGATCCACGCGGGCGAGTTCGGCGGCGGCGCGGTCGCGAGCGGATTTTAATCCCGCGGCGATCTTGGGCGCCTTGCCCGGGCCGACGCCTTCGACCATGCGGAGCAGCGCCGCATCGGCCTCGCAAGCGGCGGCGGCGCTGCCGGCACGCTCGACCAGCCGCCGGGCGAGAATGGGGCCCAGCCCGTCCGCGAACGTCAGCGTCAGCCAATGCTCAACCGTCATCGTTCCCGCGTTCGTTCGAGCCATCGATCCGTCTCCCTCCACACGCGCCGCCGCGTGCCGCTTAGCCCATGAGGCTTTGCAACGCTTCGATCACCAGGTCTCGCGGCAAGTCATCGCGAATCACCACATGCCCCAGGCGATCGGGCAGAACAAAGCGCAGCTTGCCGGCCGACACTTTTTTGTCCGAGTACATCGCCTCCACGATCGGCTCAACTTCCAGCGTGAGGCCCCGAATCGGCAGGCCCGCGCGGGCGATCAGGTTTTCGATCCGGTCGCGCACGGCTTCGTCGATCATCCGCAACCGCACGGCGGCGTAACTCGCGGCACACATGCCCAGCGCGATCGCTTCGCCGTGGGCGTAGCTGAACTGCGACACCGATTCGATCGCGTGCCCGAACGTGTGGCCAAAATTCAGGTGGGCCCGCTCCCCTTTTTCGAACGGATCGGCCATCACCACCTTGGCCTTGATGGCCACATTGTGGGCGATCAACTCGCCGAGCCGCGGCAGGTCGAGCGACAGGATCTGATCCAGCTCGCGCTCCAGCACGGCGAAACCGTCGGCGTCGCGGATCACGTCATGCTTGATGCACTCGGCCAGCCCGGAGCGGAATTCGCGGTTAGACAGCGTGCTGAGCGTGGCCGGGTCAATCAGCACGGCCTTGGGTTGATGAAACGCGCCGATGAGATTTTTCCCGGCCGAATGATCGACGCCGGTCTTGCCGCCGACGCTGGCATCGACCATCGACAGCAGGGTGGTGGGCATTTGGATGAACGGCACGCCCCGCAGCAAGGTCGCCGCGACGAAGCCGGTCATGTCTCCCACGACGCCGCCGCCGAGTGCGACGATCGGCGTCGATCGCTCGAACTTCGCGTCCAAAAATGTATCGAATACCGGCAGCAATGCGTGCAGTGTTTTGTGGGCTTCGCCGGCACGAAGCGTGGCGATGACGACCTCGAATCCGCTGGCATTCAGCGACCGCTTCACGCGCTCGGCATACAACGGCCCGACGGCCGAGTCGGTCACGATGCCAATCCGCTTCGCCGACGACACCGCACGAATGGCCTCGCCGCAGCGGTCGATCAGCCCCGCTTCGATCCGAATGTCATACGGCGTCCCCGGCAAATCGACATGAACAATTCGGCTGTCGCCAGTCATGCGGCGGATTGTAGCGACCGGCCGTGCC
>JBQCCH010000261.1:0-2145 GCA_051962375.1 Tepidisphaeraceae bacterium | reverse complement strand
GCGGAAATCCGCGCTCCAAACAACTGAAAATCAACCGCCGGCACCGGGTCGGCCGACCGCAGCACCGCGTTCAATTGCGTGTACTGCTCGACCAGCGCGCGGGCCTCTCCGTCGATCGCCAATTGCTCTTCCAGCGCCCGGCGTTCAAGTTCGCCCAACGTGCCGTCCACGTATTGCGAAATGGCGTATTCGAGGTTGTCGCCGCTAAGTTTCATCAGATGACGTCTTTCAGCATTTCCTTGAGTTTCTTGCGTCCCTGAAACACGTGCCATTTTACCGCTTCGACGCTGCAGTCCAGCGTTTCGGCCACCTGTTTCTGGGGCAATTGTTCAATCGTAAACAGCAAGATCGCCATGCGTTGCTTTTCGGGCAATTGTTCCAGTGCAAGCCTCAATTGTTCGCCCAACTCCTTGCCGGCCATGACGCGTTGCGGATCGATCGAATCGCCGCCCGCCTGCGGGTCGCGGTCATCGCTCCGGAGCAGGTCATCCAGCGGGAGTTGAGCCCGTGTTTTGCGACCCCGCCGATAGTTCAACGACAGATTCGACACAATCCGCATCAGCCAGCCGCCAAAGGCTTCGGGCTTCTGCAACGCATCGAGCGACCGAAACGCTTTCAGGAACGCGTCTTGCGCCACCTCCTGGGCGTCATCCACCTTTCCCAGCAGTCGATACGCCACGGCAATCGCCGGACGTTGGTACCGCTCGACCAGTTGGTCAAACGCCCGTCGGTCGCCGCCGAGCGTTTGCCGCACGAGCCGTGCATCGGCTTCCGCGTTCGGATTACGATGGATGGGCGGCTCGTTAACCTCGGACTCCATGGGATAGACACCTTGTAACCGATGGGGTTAGGTGAGCCAACGGAATCCGGAGCACGCCCGATAACAGCCCGGCATCGGCGGATCAGGCGCCGACGAGTTCGCGGGCGTACGCCTCGACCGCCGCCACGGGGTCGGTCGCGCCTTTGAGGCGCTTGACGACAGCGCTGCCCACGATCGCGCCGTCGGCGACTTTCGCCAACTGCTGCAGGTGCTCGCGCTTATGGATGCCAAATCCCACGCAGACCGGGATTTGCGTGTGGGTCTTGAGTTCCCGCACGTTCGCTTCCAGGTCGGCCGGCAATTGCTCGCGCTCACCGGTCGTGCCGGCGAGGGAGAGGTAATAGACAAATCCGCTGCACAGCTTCGCGATCAATTCGCGACGGGCGGGCGGGGTGGAAGGGGAGACGAGCAACACCGTGTCCAAGCCCCCGGCACGGATTTTTTCGCAGACGGTCTGAGCCTCGGGAGGCGGCAGGTCCGGGATGAGCAGACCGTTGAATCCGCTGGACTTCGCGCGTTCGATAAATCGGTCCACCCCGTACCGGAAGACGACGCTGTAGCTCACCATCGCCACAACCGGAAGGGCGATTTCCTTCCGAATTGCGGCCAGGCCCTCAAAAATCTGGTCGATCTTCAGTTTCTTCGCCAGCGCCTCGGTGAAGGCGGCCTGTATCGTCGGCCCGTCGGCGATGGGGTCGGAAAAGGGAAAGCCGATCTCAACCGCCGCCGCCCCCGCACGCTCCAGGGCCGGCAACAGCTTCAGCGAGGTGGCCAGGTCCGGATACCCGGCGGCGATGAAAGGCAAAAACGCGATGCCGTGCGTTTGCTTGGCCTTGGCGATCGATTGAGACAGAGTCAGCATGTCGGATTCCGGAAGTTCAAAAACACTCGAGCGCCGCGCAACGCCGATCCACCGATCGGCCGGCCAGTGAGGTCATGCCATCGCCAACGCCGGCTGCGGCGCCAGCGAGGCGACATCGGCCTTCGCTTCGGCGGCTTTCGGGCCGGTGCCGGTTTTGCCATACGTCCGGGGCCGCGGCGTCACCAGGCTGGTGTCCACCGGGGCGTACTTGATCTCCACTTCGTCCGCCGACTTGTTCCAGATGGCGATCGTGGTCTTCAAATAGTTCACATCGTCGCGCTCCGGGAACTCCGGCTTGTAATGCGCCCCGCGGCTCTCATTCCGGGACAACGCGCCTTTCAGCAAGGCCTCTGCGTTGATGATCATGTCGCCCAGGGCGCGGGCGAACGACAGGTTCTGGTTCGTATACATGCCCGTATCGCTCAGCCGCACGCGGGCGTAGCGCTCTTTCCACGTCTGCAGC
>JBQCCH010000260.1:0-3817 GCA_051962375.1 Tepidisphaeraceae bacterium | reverse complement strand
CGGGGCGCTCTTGAAGAACTTGTAGCCCTTCTTGTCTTTGTCCCACAGCTCGCTCGACGCCGGGTCGAGGGCGATGAACAGCTGCTTGCCCGGCTCGTAGCCGGCGGCCACGATGGCGTCGATGATGATCTTGAGGGCGTCTTCGTTGTCCTTCAGATCCGGGGCGAAGCCGCCCTCGTCACCGACGGCCGTGCTCATCTTGTTCTTGTGCAGCACTTTCTTGAGCGCGTGGTAGCACTCGACGCCGGCGCGCATCGCCTCGGAGAATGAATCGAATCCCCACGGCTGGATCATGAATTCCTGGAAATCGACGTTGTTGTCCGCGTGCTTCCCGCCATTGAGGATGTTCATCATCGGCACCGGCAGCGTGATCGCGCCGGGGCCGCCCAGGTAGCGGTACAGCGGCAGGCCGCACAGTTCGGCGGCGGCCTTGGCGGTGGCGAGGCTCACGCCCAGGATCGCGTTCGCGCCCAGCTTGCCTTTGTTCGGCGTGCCGTCGAGCTCGATCATCAAGGCGTCGATTTCTTCCTGCGAGCGCGGATCCAGGCCGACCAGTTCCGGGGCAATCTTCGTGTTGACGTTGGCGACCGCTTTCGTCACGCCCTTGCCGAGCAGGACTTTCTTGTCGCCATCGCGCAACTCGACGGCCTCGTGCTCGCCCGTGCTGGCACCCGACGGGACGGCCGCCCGACCCATCAGCCCGTTTTCCAGGATGACGTCGACTTCGACGGTCGGATTCCCACGGCTGTCAAAGACTTGGCGGGCGATGACGGATTCAATAGCGCTCATAACGTGTTCCTTGTGTTTATCGGACGACGGACTCGGATTCCTTCAAGCCAAAACGAACCCGGAAGTGTAGGGAACCGGGCGGACGTGTCAAAAGGTCGCAACATGCCGCCAGCACGCCAAAACCCGCATTCTTACGCCGCGCCTGAACGGCGAATTAATTCGGCACTTAAATTAATTTTCATGAGCCCTCCATGTGAATGCCTGCCCTCGGCTTCCCGAAAAAGAGGGTGTTGTTCGATGTTTTCACAATTTCTGGAGCCGTTCGCCGATGAATCACGTCTGCACCTGCAAATCTGCCAAGCGCATTCTCTCCCTGACGTTTCCTGAGCTGCCGGAGCGTTACGCGGATGTCCTGTCTTATTGCGACACCGACCCGTTCTGGCGGGCCGAGTTGCAGGACAATCGCATCGACGTGACGGTGGGCGATTGCTCCGGCTTCAACGGCGTGGCGGATGTTTCCAACTTCTTGGCGACCTTTGTCGAGTCGCCGCGATTGGAAGACATCAGCGGCCGCTGGTCAGGCAGCGCCGAACAGGCGGTCCCGCTTGCCAAATTCGTTTCGCATGACAGCAGCCAACTCCTACCCATCCTGCGGCAGAACCGGATCGAAACCTTCTTCCAACCCATTTTCGCCGCGGGCGGCCTGGAGCTATGGGGCTACGAGTGCCTGATGCGCGCCCGTGACGATGCCGGGAAGATGATCTCGCCCGCGCAACTCATCAATTGGGCGCAGCAGGAACAACTCATCTTCATGCTCGACCGCGTGTGTCGCGAAACGCACCTTCGCTCGGCCGGCAAGGTGAACCTGCCCGCCCATGCGAAGCTGCTCATCAACTTCATGCCCACCGCCATCTATCAGCCGGCCTTCTGCTTACAAACGACCATGGCGGCCGCCCGTGAAGCCAACATTGAGCCGAGCCGGGTCATTTTTGAAGTCATCGAGCAGTGGGAAGTCACTGACCGTCAGCACCTGCGAAACATCCTGCAATATTACCGCGAGCACGGTTTCGGCACGGCATTGGATGACTTGGGAAGCGGATACTCCGGCCTGTCCCTGTTGGCCGACCTGAATCCGGACTTGATCAAGATCGATCGGGAATTGGTGAATCGCTCGGTCGATTCCGCGCTGCACCGCTCGATTTGCGCCGCGCTCGTACGCATCGGCCATGAGACCGGGAAGCTGGTACTGGCCGAAGGCATTGAGTCGGCCGACGAGATGAATGTCATGGTCAGCATCGGGGCGGACCTGTTTCAGGGCTTCTACCTCGGCAAGCCTGCCGCCATTCCTGCGACCACCCCCGTGAATGCGGGGCTGCGGCTGGCGGTGTAATCGAGCGTTTTCTTCACACCTTTGTGCGGCCCTCGTCGGGGCTGCGGCACCTTGTCCAAGGGCCGCAGCCTTTTTTCTTTAAGTCATTTTCTGAAAATAAGTTGAACTCCGCCCTGCCGCCCTTCGTAAGTCGATTGGGCTAACCTTTCCCCCGGTATCCGGTCTGATACCGGTAAATCGTTTCGCCCTTTTTATGTAAGATAGCCGCTCGGGCACCCACCTTATTACCGGACAGGGAGTGTAGGTTTGGTTCGATTGTTGAAGCAGAGCACGCCCACAGGTGCAGACCTGTTAGGCCAATACCGCGCAACCGGCACGCCGGAGCTGTTTGAGCAGATCATGCGCGCTTATGGCGGCATGGTGTTCAGCGTCTGCTTCAAAGTCACCAAGGACGCCGCCGACGCGGAGGACGCATCGCAGGCGACATTCCTGACGCTCGCCGTTCAATGCAAAACCGGCGCGGCGATCACGTACCTGGGGCCCTGGTTAAAAAAAGTGGCCAAGCGCACAAGTCTGGATCTGGTTCGCTCGCGAAAGCGCCGAACACGCCGCGAATCGATCACGGCCGAAAATCGTCCGGAACATTACACCGTCCGTCCCGGCGACAAATCCGAAGCCGGCGAATTGCATCAGCTGATTCGCGCCGAGCTCGACCAATTGCCCACGAAATACCGCATGCCGCTCGTGCTGCATTATTTCGGCGGGCTTTCGCACGACGAGATCAGCAAGGAAATGCGTTGCACGACCGCCGCCCTGGGCGTGCGGCTGCATCGTGCACGAAAAATGCTGGGCAAACGGCTGACGGCCCGGGGAATTTCGCTGGAATCCGCCGCGCTGGGCGTTGCCATTGCGGTGGCGATCCAGCACGTGATTACCGATCGGTTTAGGCACTCCACCCAGGTGGCGGCTGCCGGTTTGCTGTGGGGACCGCACCCGTTGGCCGTCGCCGGATCGATGGGCGCATCGGCCGCATTGCCGGGCAATCTTGCGAATGTGTTGGAACTGGTCGGGCAAGTCGGGCATTCGATGGCCCGGGCGCGGATGAAAATGGCGACCGCCGCCTTGGCCGCCAGCATTTCCGTCCTGGGCGGCGCCGCAGAAGCGGTGCGTCACTTGCCCGATTCGATTCGGCCGAGCCTGGAATTTCTCTCGCCGTCGCAGATTATCCAGAACCTGATCCAGTCGTTCGATGTCGCGCCTCGCGCGGAGATTCGCCCGTCGTTCAACGCCACATCGCTCACTCAGGCCGGCCCGCCGAAGACGCTCGATGCGGACATCACCGCCTCGCCGACGCCGCCGACCTACATCTACACGCTCCCGTACACCCCCCCGGCCAATCAACCGCTGCTTGCTCTTCAAGTGCCCCCCACGACCAGTGCGCTGCAGCAGCAGTCGTCGACGGTGCCTGCGTTGTATCATTTGGCGCTGGACCAGGCGAGCTATGCCCCGCACGTATCGACGACTCCCGCGCTCGTAGCGCCAACGCCGCTTCCCACCAGCACGAATACGTCAACGCCGCATTCGGCGCCGGCGTTTGTCCCTTCGGGTGGCAGCGGCTCGTCAAGCAGTGGCAGTGGCGCAAACGCCGGCGAGTTGTCGCTTCGCGATCCGGCAGGCGAATCGAGCGCCAGCCTTCAACCGATCAGCCAGTTTTAGGGCGATTCGCTCGCTTCGATCGCGTCCTAAAACACCATTTCG
>JBQCCH010000259.1:0-9510 GCA_051962375.1 Tepidisphaeraceae bacterium | reverse complement strand
TACGCCCAGTGGGGATTCGATTACCTGAAATACGACTGGTGCAGCTACGGGAGCGTCGCGGACAAGATTCGGCACAGCCCGAACCCGCCCACCGCGCTTCAGATTCAGCAAGCACCGTATCAATTGATGGGCGACGAATTGGCCAAGCAGCCGCGCGACATCCTGTTCAGCCTCTGCCAGTACGGGATGGGCGATGTGTGGAACTGGGGCAAGTCGGTGGGTGGAAACTGCTGGCGCACGACCGGCGACATCAATGACTCCTGGTCGAGCATGTCGGGCATCGGTTTCCGGCAAGGCGATCACGCAAAGAACGCCGGCCCGGGGGGCTGGAACGATCCTGACATGCTGGTGGTCGGGCAAGTCGGCTGGGGACGCACCCACCCGTCGCACCTCACGCCAAACGAGCAGTACACGCACATCTCGCTTTGGTGCCTGGAAGCCGCCCCGCTGCTGATCGGGTGCGACATGACGAAGCTGGACGACTTCACCTTGAACCTGTTGACGAACGATGAAGTCCTGGCGATCGATCAAGATCCGCTCGGAAAGGCTGCCGCGCCGATCGATCGGACGGAGTTCACGCAGGTGTGGGCACGTGATTTGGCGGATGGTTCGAAGGCCGTCGGGCTTTTCAACCTAGGGCCGATGGCGAGTGAAGTCACGCTCGATCTCTCCAAACTGGGCGTCAGCGGGAAGCAGGTACTTCGTGACCTGTGGCGTCAGAAAGACGTGACGACCACCGATGCCCCCTTCACGACGACGCTGCCGCGGCACGGCGTGCTGCTGCTGAAGGTTTCGCCCGCCAAATAGCGGCGTGCGCCCGGCGGCCGGCGGTTTAAGGGAAAATAGCCATTTCCTGCCAACTGCGTTGGCGGGCTATGATCCGGCATGCAACGACTGAATGTCCGCTGGCTTGCGTTGCTGGCGATTACTCTGATTGCGATCTATCTCTGCTGGCTCATCGTTCTGCCGTTCATCGATGTGGTCATCTGGTCGTTGGTCCTGGCAGTGATCGCATACCCCGTGCATTGCTGGTTCATGAAAAAGGGGATGAACGACACGTGGGCGGCAGTGTCGACGGTGACGAGCTTTGTCCTGGTCGCGCTGGTCCCGATCACGTTCGTTGCGATCTCAGCGGTCAGCCAGGTGCCCGAGGCGATGGATACCGTCCAGCAGGGCATCGCAAAGGTGAAGGAAGTTGCCGAGAGCGATACGCGCGTCGGCCATTACGTCCAGAAATTCCTGAATCACAGCGGGACTGACACGCAATCGCTCATTGATGAGGCGAAAGGCTACATCGCTCCGCTGGCCAAGCAGTCGCTGGGCGTGGTGGGCGGCTTGGTCGGGGCGATCGTAAAGATCGGCTTCACCATGTTCGCGCTGTTTTACCTGCTTCGCGACGCCAAATTGATTGGCAGAGCCGTCATGAATGCGTTGCCGCTGGAAGAATGGCAAAGCCTGCAGGTCTTTCGACGCTGTCGCGATGTGATCAAGGCGAGCGTGGAAGGCGTCATGGTCATTGCCGCCATCCAGGGATTTCTGGGCGGCGTTGCATTTGCGGTGCTGGGGTTGCCGTCAGCCATTCTCTGGGGATTCGTGATGTTCGTGACGGCAATGATCCCGGTGGTCGGCACGGCGTTGGTCTGGGTGCCGGCTGCAATCTACCTGGCGGCGATCGGCCATTATTGGAAAGCGGTGATTCTTGTCGGCTTCTGCGCGGGCGTGATCGGCATGATCGATAACCTGCTGCGTCCGCCGCTCGTGGGCAAAAAGGCAGGGCTGCACGACCTGGTCATCTTTTTTTCCGTTCTAGGCGGCTTGCATGCCTTCGGATTTCCCGGACTGTTTGTGGGGCCGGTCATTGTCGCGCTGACATTCGCGATCGTCGAAGTCTTCAAGCACATGAGCCCCACGCGGGTAACCGGACCCGGCCCAGCGCCCGCGCTGCCCGCGGGCAATGTGCCGCCGGGTGACGTGCCGCAAGTTGAACGCCCCGCCCTGCAGATCTAATTTTTGATGCCCGTCCCCGCCTCGAGCTTACACCCGGTCCCGCGCCGCGTTACGCTGGTGTCGACGATGGATTCTGTTCGTAAACCAACTGCCAAAGCCTCCACTACCGACTGGTCCGACATTGCCGAGTGGTATGACCAACTCGTCGGCGAGGCGGGCTCGGAATATCACCGGCACGTGGTGCTGCCCGGCGTGTTGCGGCTTCTGAACGCGCAGCCCGGTGAACGCGTGCTCGATGTCGCCTGCGGGCAAGGCGTGCTGTGTCGGCTTTTGAACGAGCGACAGGTGCTGGCCACAGGAATTGACGCGGCGCGCGATTTGATCGAAGCGGCCAAACGTCACGGCGGGGGCGAGTTTCTCGTCGGCGATGCACGCGATCTCAGCACGCTGCCCGCCGGGCAGTTCGATGCGGCCGCCTGCGTGTTGGCGATGCAAAACATCCACCCGATCCAGCCCGTGTTTGATGGCGTGAGCCGGGTGCTGAAGCCTCGCGGGCGATTCGTCATCGCGATGATGCACCCTGCCTTTCGCGGGCCCAAGGAAACGCACTGGGGATGGGATGCCGAGAACAAAGTGCAATATCGGCGGACGGACCGATACCTGATCCCCCGCAAGAGCCCCATCGTGGCGCACCCGGGCAAGAAAGCCTCGCGATACACTTGGACCTTTCATAAGCCGATCGAACATTACGTGAAGGCCGCACGGCGTGCGGGACTGCTGATCGATGCGTTGGAGGAGTGGCCGAGCCATAAAACCAGCGAACCCGGCCCGCGCCAGGCGGCGGAGAACCAGGCCCGCAAAGAAATCCCGATGTTCATGGCGATTCGTTGCGTCAAAGTCGATCTGTAACGGTCGTGCAGCGCTATATCCACTTCCTGCGCCCAGCTATAAACTCTGCCCATGCGATTGATCGGTACGTTGCCCGAAGCGGCGGTGGCACAGCGGTTCTGCGATTATCTGTTGACGCAGCAGGTCAGTTGCCATGTGGAAGAGGGCGCAGACGGGGGCTGGCAAATCTGGATTGAGCATGATGACCAGGTTGAACGCGGTCGGGCTGAGTTGCTGCAGTTTGCGGCGAATCCGTCGGATCCACGGTACGCCGCTTCCGCCGAAGCGGACCGGCTGCGGCGCCAGCAGGCGCAGGCTGCCGCCCGGCGTCAGAAGAATTTCCGCGACGTCCGCACCACGATGTTCGGCCGATCACTCCAGCGAACGGCCCCTGTCACCATCGCGCTGGTTGCCCTGTGCGTGCTAATAACGCTGGCAACCGGTTGGGGCCAAAACGAAGCCTCCGCGGTTTATCAGAAGGTCGTTTTCCAAATGCCCACCGCGCAGCAGTTGGCTGAGTGGGCACGCGTGGCACAGAACCCGGATCTCGATCACCCGGCTCAGCTCTCGTTCAATGCGTTCGACAACATCAAGCGGGGTGAAGTCTGGCGGCTCGTCACGCCGATTTTCCTGCATTTCAGTCCGATGCACCTGCTGTTCGACGTGATTTTCCTCTGGCAATTTGGGACGGCGATCGAGCGTGTGAAGGGGAGCGGGCACTTTCTCATCCTGGTCTTGGCGACGGCAGTGATCAGCAACGCGTTGCAGGGCGCGTGGATGGTGTGGCAGGACCCGAATGCGCCGGCGATGTTCGGCGGCATCAGCGGCGTGGATGCCGGGCTCTTCGGCTACGTCTGGATGTGCGGGAAGTTCAGACCCTACGAGGGGCTGGGCGTGTCGCAATACAACATCGGCATCATTTTGGGATGGCTGGTGTTGTGCAGCATCGGATTGGTCGGTCCGATCGCCAATGCGGCCCACTGGGGCGGTCTCGCGGTGGGGATGGCGTTTGGCGCGGCGCCGAGCGTTCGTCGTCTCTCGTGAAGGCAGGCAATTTCATTGACGCATTGCACAAAATAAAGCTATAACTCGCGAGGCGATGCGCACCGCGCGCTCGTGCGGAGACGAGTCCGGAAAAAGCTTGCAGCACTGCATCCCGCCCGATCATGCGAGGCGGCCCAGAGGATGGTATGAGCACCGACCCGCTGCCTCCGCAGACGACGCCCGACGCACCGCCGCCGCCCCCTGCCCGGCCGGAAACGCCCAACGGCGATGCCGCACCGATCGCGGAGTCACACGCAACGGCCCCTGTGCCCCCCACCGCGGCGGCAATGCCGGCCGGGAGTGAAACGTCGCCTGCGCCCGCTACGCCAGTGCCGCCCCCTTCGTCTCCCTTCCCGGATGCGCCGCCGGAGGTGCCCCCGGTTGAGGAATTAAAAAAGAAGCATTTCTGGGCCATTCCGATCGTCGCATCAATGACCGGGGCGGCCGCAAGCATCTTGGTGCATCTATGCTTGATTATTGTGGGCATCGTGCTGATCCCGCCGCTGCGCCAGGCGGTCACCAATCTGGTCGTGCAGGAGCAAAACGTTGTGCCGACGGCTGAGCTCGCGACCGAACAGGCAGGCGGCATTCCGAATCCCGGGATGAACGACGAGAAGACCCGGTCGGCCGCCCAAAACATCGACAGCTCCGTGACGCAATCGGACAGCTGGTCAGAATCCAAAAGCGAAACGCTGAGTCATACGTTGACGCAGGGCGGCACTGGCGATGCGGTGGCGTCGACGATCGGCATCGGTGGCGGAAAAACGGGCGCGGGCACTGGGCTCGGCACGGGGGCGGCGGGTGGCGGGAGCCTGGCGAAATTCGGCGTTCCCGGCGGCGGCTCGGGGATCGGGCCCAAAGGTGCGGTCTTCGGCAACGGCGGAAACGCCTACCGCATCGTTTTCATCTGCGACGGCACCGGCACGATGATGACCAAGCTTCCCCTGCTGATGCGAGAGCTCAAATCCACCATCAGCAAACTGAAGCCGATCCAGGAATATGAAGTGATCTTCTTCTTCGACGGCGAACATTTTGCTTCGATCGATCCGACCAAGTTGCTCCCCGCGACGCCGCCGAATAATAAAAAGACATTCGCGTTTCTGGACCGCTTTGCCGTGCAGGGGAAGACCAATCCCATCCCAGCGATCGAGCAGGCGTTTCGATACAAGCCGCAATTGGTTTATTTTCTGTCGGACGGTGCGTTCGACGATCTGGTGCCGTATGACCAGGTCGTGGCACGTTTCCACGAATTGAACCCCGACAAGGCGGCTAGGGTGAACACGATTGTGTTCATCAACACGCAGGATCGGACCGAGGACCTGAAAAAGGCCGAGGAAACGATGAAGAAGATCGCGGCTGACAGCGGGGGAAATTTCGTTTTGGTCGATCCGATGAAGCTGCTTACGCAGTGAGCCCGCGGCGGCTGTTGAATTTTGACTTCGGAAGGTTTTGAGTCATGCGTCGAAAAAATTCATTCTCCCGATTGCTCCTTCTGGCCACGCTGATGATCGCGGCCGGCTATCTCGCGACGACGAGTTTCGGCCAGGACGCCACCGCCGCTGCCGCCGAAAAACCGCGCGGCGCCGGGGTGATCAGCCTGGTGCTGGGTCACGTCGATTTCGTGACGGTCACGATCCTGCTGTTATCGGTGGTGGCCCTGTCGCTGATCATCAGCTCCGCGATTCGGCTCCGGAAAAACTCCTTCATGCCCGACGACACCGTCAATGCGATCCGCGGCATGATCGAGCAGCGGCAGTTCAAGGAGTTGATCGATTACACCGAAACCGACCCGTCTTTTGTCGCCAACGTGCTGAATCCCGCACTCAAGCGGGCGCCGAGCTTTGCCGGGATGAAAGAGGCGATGGAAACCGCCATCGGCGAGCAGACGGCGGAGCATTTCCGCAAAATTGAATACTTGAACATCATCGGCAACCTTGGGCCGCTGTTGGGACTTCTGGGCACGGTGCTGGGCATGATCACGGCGTTCAGCGACATGCAGGCTGCCGGTGGCAATGCCGATCCGAGTGTGCTGGCGGGCGGCATCAGCATCGCCCTGGCGCACACGTTCATGGGCCTGTTTCTGGCAGTTCCGTCGCTTGCCGCGTTTGGCGTGTTGCGGACGATCGTGGACCGCCTGACGATCAAGGCGTCGCTCGTCAGCGAGGAGCTGCTGCTGATGATCAAGCCCGCCGATTCCGGCAAAGCCGGTGCAGCGCCGCGCGTTCCCGCGGCGCCGCCGACGCCCAGCCGGCCACGAGTGAATCCTGTCCCGCAGCCCCCCACGCCGGCGCAGGCCTAAGTGATATCGACCCGGTGGGCTGAGGCGATCTCGATCCCTCGACCCGACGGTCCGCACGGACCTTTGCCGTTCTCGCAGCCTGAGATTTTTGACTCTACACCATGAAACGTCGCCCGCTCGAATCTCACGCAACGCATCCCAACGTCGTTCCGTTGATCGACGTGATCATGTGCCTGATCATCTTCTTCATGCTCGTGGCAAAGATCGGCGTGAACACCGGCGAGGACGAATCCATCAAGATTCCGTACGGCGCGCTGGGTAAAGAAATCAAATCGATGGACAACACGTTGCTGTTGAATGTTCGCGAACAGAACGGGCAGCCGGAGGTGTCGGCCCTTGTGGATGCGTCCAGCGGCAAGGGGCGGGAGTCGCTGATTTTGGAGGGTGGCGGCACCGGCCGGCGGCTTGTCGATGTGCTCCAGCGATTGCGTTTCGGGGCGGATCTGCGGCCGGGCGGCGCGCGGCCTCAAGACAAAGACAATCCGGACTTGAAGCTGATCATCCGCGGCGACAAAGACATGACCTTCGGCATACTGCAGCAAGTGCTCTTGTCGGCGGCCAAGGCGCAAGTCAAAAGCTTGAATTTCCAAACGACGCAGCGACCCTCGGAAGGATAGTTTTTCGACCTGATTCTCGAATCGTTTGAGAGCTTGCACCATGAAGATCGAAAAACGCCACACCAACGTCCACTACGAATCCGGCCCGGATATGACGCCGCTGGTCGATGTCGTCATGGTGCTTCTGATCTTCCTGATGATGGTGGGCAAGTTCGGCGGCGCGAATCGTTACTTGGCCTCGGACATGCCGATCAGCAGTACGGGGGCATCGGATACGCAAGTTGATCCCAACCTGATTCCGAAAGAGCCGGTCGTCATTAACGTCAGCCAGCCAACGCCGGATACGTTTCGGGCGTTCGTCGGGAGAATCAGCACGGGGAACGATCATGAGCTGGCGACGCAACTGGCGGGCCTGCTGAAAGGCATGCAGCAGACGGGTCGAAAAACCGATGACATCCAGGTGTTCATCAAGCCGTCGCGCAATGTGAGATATAGCCAGGTCGTCAAGGTGTACACCGCGGCCGTGCAGGCGGGATTCACCAAAATCGGCTTCCAGACTGCCGAGGGCACCTAAAACGATGGCGACCAATCCCTATGCTTGACCGGACTCGCACCTTCATTCTCGCGGCAGTATTGACCGCAGGGCCATTCACCTGGGCACAGGACAACGCGCCGACGGGGTTGGATGCGCTCAGCGACGAACGACTGCTCAACGACCTGGCCGCCCGCAATCTGACGGGGCTGCTGGATCGAGCGTTCGAAGTCGACAAAACCCCGCCCGCCGAACAGCAGGCCTTGCGGGGACGCATGGCATTGCTGCGGCTGGCGCACGAGAACATTTCGAACCTGGTCGAAGTCCGCAAGCTGGTGTCGCAATACGTCAGCGCGCTGCCGAAATTGCTGCCGACCATGAATGACCCGCAGGCGCTGATCAATGACGCCAATTTGCTGATCGATAACGGCGTCACGACGGATGAAAACCTGCTCGAATATTTTGGCCCGAACGGCGGCACGATGGCCCGGCTGAATCCCGTCGCTGATGCAGTGAGGAAACTGCTGGATCGGGCCCAAACGAAAGCGTACGAGATCGCGACGGAGGCGTCGAACCATTGGCCGGCGATGAAGAAGCAGTGGGAGCGTGCCGATCAGCAAAAAACGATCGCCGAGTACACCCGGAACATCATGTCGTTCCCGCTGGCGCTGTCGCTCGACAAGGCCGACCCGGAGCGGGCGAAGATTCTGGCGGATGCGATCGAATACCTGGGCCAATTCGATACGGAGGACAATCCGGATCGCGCGGCCGTCCGGTTTTACATCGGGCAGATGCAATTGGCCCAGGGAACGAGCCAGAGCCTGAAGCGCGCGATCGACAATTTTGACTTTGCCAGAAAAAACGGGAATGCCAAGGACATTCGCCAGCAATTCGAAGCTCGATTTCTGACGGTGTCGGCACACATTCTTCTGAACGATTCGAGCGGCGCGGCGAAGGCCTTGGCAGAGTTGCAGGCCTGGGCGCCGAGCAACGGCATTGACGCCGGCCAACTGGCGATCGCCACGGGGGCATTGAAATACCGCATGGCGTTGGCGGATGGGAAAACGGATGACGCGGATCAAATCCTGGACAACCTGCAACGGCAGCGGCCGGAACTGCGGGGACTGATTCTGGAATTGATGTCGTCGCAGATCGATCCGACGACGCCGGTGTCACAGCTGAATGACCTGCTCCTGCAAGCGACGCTCGCCGCCGCCGAGAGCCAGGCCATCAAGCCGGACGGTCAGTCCTTTGACGCCAAGGCCGTGCAGCGCGGGGTGGAGGCGGCCAAGGAAATCATCCAGCGACCCGCAAGCTCGCCTGAGGCGAAATCGCTTCGGGATAATTGCACGTATGTCATCGGTTTCTTTCTGCAGAAGCTGGACCGCGAGCCCGAAGCGGCGGCCGCATTTTTGGATTACATCGACGCGCATAAAGCGGACGGAAAATCCGAACGGATGGAGACCGCGTTCAATAATGCAATCGCCCTGGTGCACGACGCCTATCTGGCGAATGCGGGCGATCCGGACGTCACCAAAGTTTACAACCGCACCCTGGCGACGGCGGTGGCTGCGCCCTTTAACCGGGTGGAATTCGCCTACGAATATGGCCGGCGCCTGCAGGCGAATAACCATTTTGATGCGGCCATCGCGGCGTTCCGGCTTGTCCCTCCGAGCGACCGCAACTACGCGGAAAGTCAGTATTACCTGATGGTGGCGGTACGCCAGGAGTTGGACAAACTCAAGCCCGAAGATCCGAAGTATCAGGCCACGCTCACCGAATTGAATGGCTTGATCGACAACGTCAATCAATCGCTGACGAAATCGCTGGCGGATGAAAAAGACCCGCAACGCGTCATGATCGCGCGGATGCGGCTGGCGCAGACGCGGCTGCTGGGCGGGGATGTCGCGTTGCACGCACAGAAGAACCCGCAACGGGCGCTCGACCTGCTGAACAACTTCGAGGAAACCGCCAAGGGACTCCCCGACAACGAGAGCCTGCTGGGCGAAGTGCTGCTGATCCGGGTCCAGGCATACGTCCAGCTCGGCAAAGTCGATGAAGCCACTGATCAGCTGGTCAAACTGGCCCGGCAGAATCCGAACGGCGCCGGGCAGGTCGTCTATAACCTGCTGAAGAAACTCGACGACGAAGTCACGACGGCCGAAGCGAATCACCAGACGGATCAGGTGGCGCAACTGGAGAGCAATCGCGCGATGCTGACGCCGTTCCTGGTGAAATGGGCG
>JBQCCH010000258.1:0-2297 GCA_051962375.1 Tepidisphaeraceae bacterium | reverse complement strand
CTTGCCCGTCCAGTCCGCCATCAGGTGATAGAGCCGGTCGCGCAGCCGCAGCATGTGCTTGGCTTCGATTCCCAGATCCGTCGCCGGACCCTGCAGCACGCCGCCGATGAGCGGCTGATGCAACATCACCTGGCTGTTCGGGAGGACAAAGCGCTTGCCCTTCGTGCCGGCGGCCAGCAGCGCCGAGCCCATGCTGGCGGCCATGCCGATGCAGGTGGTGCTAACGTCGCAGCGGAGAAACTTCATCGTATCGATGATGCCGAACCCGGCCGACACGCTGCCGCCCGGCGAGTTGATGTAAAAATTGATGTCGGCCTTCGGGTCTTCATTCGACAGGAACAGCAATTGCGCCTGGATGACGCTCGCCGACTCGTCCGTGACGGGGCCGGTGAGCATGATGATGCGGTCTTTGAGAAGTCGCGAATAGATGTCGTAGGCACGTTCGCCGCGACCGGTTTTTTCGACGACGATGGGGATCAATGTGTTGCTGGTCATTTCTGGCTCCGGACCTATGGCGTTCTCAACGCCGTGCAGCGGCAATGCGGGCCGCTGAATTACGCGGGGCGTTCTTACGCTCTACGCTTTCTTTTCGTCAATGCTTCCGATCACCTCGTCGCAGATGCCGTATTGCACCGCGGCTTGCGCATCGAAGAAGCGGTCGCGTTCGCTGTCTTCGGCAACACGCTCTTTCGGCTGACCCGTGCAGTCGGCCATGATGCTGATGAGCGTATCCTTGGTTTTCAAGATCTCTTCCGCCTGGATCTGAATGTCCGACGACTGACCGTAGATGCCGCCGAACGGCTGGTGAATCATCACCTTGGCGTGCGGCAGGATGTACCGTTTCCCTTTTTTGCCGGCCATGAACGCAATCGCTCCGCCCGATTCGGCCCGGCCCACGCAGTAGGTCGCCACATCGCAGGTCAGGAACTTCATGATGTCGTACATCGCCAGTGTGTCATCGACGACACCGCCCGGAGAATTGATGTAGAAGTTGATGTCGTCGGTTTTCTTGATGCTCTGAAGATAGAGCATCTGCATGATGACGCGGCTGGCCGTCACGTGATTGATCTCGCCGACGAGAAAAATCACGCGGTTTTCCAGCAGCATTTCTTCCAGCGTCATCTCCCGATACCGATTCATGCCAGGACCCGACGGCCCGGGCATGTTGACCGGCGCGGCCATGGGGCGACGCGGATCAATCGCGCCGGAATCCGTCACAGGATGAGCCATCTGCGAGGCATAGGCTTGCCAGAACAGGGGATTGTGGTGGGGTGCTTTATTCGACATCCGAACTCTCATTTCCTCAGGCGTTTCTTCGGCCGATCACTGGGTGAAATTCAAAGCCGATCGTATGAGCCAACCGGAACAGGGTCAATCCGGGCGAGTGCGTCCCAGAATCCGCGACACTGTTCATTCGATCACTTTCGATGTCTTGGCCGCTGCCGCGCGCCGGCGAACCGCCAGGTCGATCGCCAATTCAATCGCCGCCCGCATCGAGCCCGGGTTCGCGCGGTTGCGGCCGACGATGTCAAACGCAGTACCGTGGTCGGGGCTCGTGCGGATGATGGGCAAACCGGTGGTGAGATTGATCGCTTTATCGAAAGCCAGCAATTTCACCGGGATCAATCCCTGATCGTGGTACATGGCGACGACCGCATCGAACTTGCCGTCGCGGGCGGCGATGAACACCGTGTCGGGCGGGTATGGGCCGGTCGCATCGATTCCCTGCTCACGCGCCATTGCGATGGCGGGGCTGATGATGCGTTCCTCTTCATCGCCGAACCGCCCGTTTTCGCTGGCGTGAGGATTCACGCCGGCCACCGCGATGCGGGGTTTTTCGATGTCGAACCACTCCACCAGCGTCTTGTGAACCGCCTCGATCGGGTGAAACACCGCACCGATATTCAATCGGCCCCACAAACTGTTCAGCGGAACGTGCACCGTGGCAAGGATCACCTTGATCGGCCCGCCGACGAACATCATGTGCACATTTTTGGCATGCGTCCGATCGGCAAGCAGTTCGGTATGCCCAGGATAGTTGTAGCCGGCCAAGTGCCAGCTTTCTTTGCTGATCGGCGCCGTCACCATCGCATCGGCGACGCCCGTATTGCAGGCTTCGATCGCATCGACGCAAAACTTCATCGATGCCTGCCCGCCGATCTTGCTCGGGCCGCGCACCGTGTTCCCCAGGAGGCTTAATTCGTCGAAGTGATCGTAATCGACGACGACGACGTCATGGCCGTAATGCTTGGCCTTGCCGCTGAACGAATCCCGCCACCAGAACACATCCAATTCGG
>JBQCCH010000257.1:0-3922 GCA_051962375.1 Tepidisphaeraceae bacterium | reverse complement strand
GCCGATTATGGAGCCGGGCCGAGATGATGGTGGTGGGGTTTTGGAATTTCGTGCGCGGCCGATTGGTGGGTGCGACTTTTTTTTTGCACGCCTCGTCGCGTGAATGGCCCCACACCGAAAAACCACGCGGCCGCGGACTTTTGAAGTCCGCGGCCGCTTGGATTTCCGTGGTTTACCTTGCTCCGATCAGGAACTTGCCAGAAGCGGCGTCGGCTTGCGATCGTCGGCCGGCTCACCGGGCGGCGGCAGGACGGGTTCAAAGCCACCCGCTGATTCTTCCGGCAGAGCCGGGGGCCGGGTGTAGATGGCGGGCGTATGCGGGTGTGCGTCGCGCCACAACAGCACCAGGTTCCAGGCGATCGGAATCATCAGCAAGACGAAAATTCCGCCCGCGATGATGCTGGCAAGCCCCAGCCGGCGGTCGCCCGGATCGTCGCTGCGGATTTCGATGTCGCGCTTGGGAACGATCAGGCGGGCTAATTCGGATTGCCGGGTGGCCAGCTTGGCCTGCGTTTCCTGCAGGCTTCGCTCCAGTTCGACCTTGGCGGCGAGCTTGGTTTCCCGGTCGGCGTCGCTGTCCGAAAATTCTCGCCGTTGTTTTTGCGCCAGCTCCAGGGCGCTGGTGGCGTCGTCCAGTTTTTTCTGGGCGGCGTCTTCCTTCGTTCGCGCATCGGCCAGGGCGGCGCGGGTGGTGTCCAGCTGCTTTTGGCGGGCGGCGGCCGCTTCGCGGGCCTGCTGCTGCTGGGCGGCCTGGGCAAGATCATGCTTGCGGGCGGCGATTTCCAATTGAACGGCGGCCGTTTTTTCTTTCAGGTCGGCGTCGATTTTCGCCTGCTCGGCCTCGCTCGACTGGCTCGCCGAATCATACGCCTTCCGCGCCGCATTCACGGCCGCGAGCTTCTGTTCGATCGCCGAGGCCAGCGCCTTTTGCTCCGCCGGCAATTGCTCGACCGCCGGCGCCGTTTTCACAAAGTCGTTTTGCGCTTTGGTCAACGTTTCGTCGATGTGCTTGCGGTCTTCGTCGATCGAGGACTGGGTCTGCTCGATGATCTGCTGCAGCTGCGTGATCGTATCGCTGTAGACCGGGTCATTTTTATACAAATCGGTGCGGGCGGCGATGAGCGATTTGACGAGCGTGTTCTCGAGCTCGATTTTTTTCGCTTCGTCGGTGTAGCCCGACGCGACGGCGGCATTGTATTGGCGGGTGCCGATCGCGAGGCGGTCGTTGAGCTTTTTCAGTTCCTCGTCTTTGGACAGCAGATCCGCCGTCCGGGCTGCGATGCGGTCGGAGAGGCGGGATTTCAGTTCGCTCAGCCGCGTGCGCTGGTTTTCCTGGCGGTGGATCAGGTCTTCGGTGAGTTGGCGCGTCTGCATGAAGATGCGATTGGCCGCATCGACGTAGGCGGTGAGTTGCGGGTTGTCGCGCAGCTTCTGGGCCGACTGCATGCCTTGCTGGAATTCAGCGATGGAGTCATCCAGTTGCTTGCGGGCGGTGTTGCTCTTTTCGTCGGCGCTGACTTTGCGGAGCTCACTTTGCTTTTGCAGGTCGGCGAGTTGGGCATTGAGCTTGGTCAGCGATTGATCGGCGGCAAGGGCGGTGGCGTCGGGGGCGGGCAGGTCGCCGGCGGCGGGCTGCTTGGAGAGCCGGTCTTCGGTGGCTTCCAGTTCCTGGCGCGACGAGCGGATTTCCCGCAAGGCGGTCTCGGCCTGTTGACGATCTGCCGTGAGGGCGGCGATTCGTTCAGGGCCGGGGCGGTCGTTGCCCGCTTGCTGCAGGGCCTGGATCTGGCCGTTCACGCGGTCGATTTCGCTGTGCAGGTCGCGAGACTTGTTTTGATCGCTGGCGATTTGCGCCCGCAGCGCTTCGGCACGGGCGATGTCCGCAGCGTTGGCGTCCACGATCGCCTGGGCGAGGGCGCGCATGCGGATGAGGTCGTTGGCCTTGTCGGTGGAGTGGTAGGCCAATCGCATCAACTGGGCCTGGTCGGCGGGCCAGAGGTCTTTGGGATCGTGGTCGATGCCTTGATACAGCTGCTTGATGTCCGACAAAAATCCATAGGGCACGCCGGCCGGCAGAGAGCCGACGGCGTTTTGGCGGACGGATTCGCTTTGCAGTGCGTCGGCCTGCTTGGCGCGGAACTGGCGGGCGTCGTCGGTGCCGAGCGTGTCGAGCCCGGGGAATTGCACCAGCCCGTACACGGTCGAATAAACGGGCACGTAATTGTAGACGCCGGCGAACGTCGCTCCGAGGAGGACGAACAGCAGCACCAGCAACCCAAACACACGACCGACCCGCGCCTTGTGGGCGGCGGCGCGTTGGGCGGCCACGTCGACGCCCTCGCCGGCGGGCGGGATGACGATGGGGGTATCGATCGCCACCGGCGCTCTTGGCCGGAAGGCTTCAGCGGTCTGCAGGATTTCGCGCTGCTCGGGCGACAGCTTGACGTCGGCCAACTCGTCGGCGGGAGTTGCGGGGACGCCGTCGTCGAGCGATGACGTCTCCGGGATGGATTGGCTCAGCAGGAGCTCTTCGGGCGTCGGCGAGGGGTTGGCGAACACGTCGACGGACGGGCCGCCACGGCGACCGACCAGCACGTCGCCGATCGAGGGGGTATTGCTGGCGAAGGGCGAGCCGCCGCGCGGGTTTTGGCCGCCGAATCCGACGCGGAGCGGGGCGCGGCGCTTGGGCTCGGGCGGTTCATTGGAGCGAAATTCGAGCGAGGGCGAGCCGCCGATCACCGGGCCGGTCATGCCGCCGGTGAACGCGCCGCCCACCAGCGGCGGGCCTTTCGGCATCAGGTCGTCGAGCGTGCCGCCGCGCGGAGGTGGAATGTCATCGTCGTCGGCGGCGGCCTGGGCGGTGAGCGCGTCCTCGGGCAGGACTTCGATCGATTCGGCTTCGAAGACCTCGTCCGTGTCCAGGACCGAGTCTTCGCCGCGGACAGTGTCAGCCAGATCGATCAGCGGCCGGGCGGGGGCGTCATCGTCGGTTTCGGTGTCGTCGGGCGCGAGTGCGTTGAGCTGCGAGAGATCGACCGGTTCGAGCTCGTCTTCGGTGTTGGCGCCGGGCGTGGTGTGATCGCGGGCAGCAGAGGCCAGGCCCCCGGTGGGGCTTTCGTAGTCGAAGGACGGCTCGGCCGCTTCGACGACGGGCGTGTCGGAACCGACATGCACGTCATCCTCATCCCCGTGATCCAGTTCATCCAGCCCGAAATCGACGGCCAGGGCGGTCGCATCGTCGGGGGTTTCGAAGGGCTGATCCAGGTCGAGCGAGAGGTCGATCGCGTCGACTTCAAAGACCGGCTCAGGCTTGGGTTGCGGGCGCGGCGGCTCGGCCGAGGGTGCGGCGGGCGTCGAGGGCGCCGCGGGAAGCGTGGCGGGCGGAAGTTCGGCCGCCGGGGCTTTGGGGGCGGGCGTCTCAGAGGAGGGAACCTCGGGGGCGACCTTTGCTGCGGGAACCTCGGGCGTTGCGGGATGCGGCTCAGGCTCGACATCCTCAAGAGGGATGCCCGTGTCGAGATCCGTGTCGAGATCGAAACCTGCCTCGGCATCGCTGGCGGGTTGATCCAGATCGACCCACTCGTCGTCCTCATCCGCGGCGACGTCGGCATCGGCCAGCGGGGTGCTTTCACCCTCGGGCTCGACTTCCGCAGACGCGGGCGCGTAGGCGGTGGACTCGGCCGGCGCATCTTGGAGATGGGCCGCGGGGAGCGGCTCGACGACGTCGTCGAGATCCAGCTCCAAGTCATCCAATGCCAAATCGTCCAGCTCCAGATCGGCTAAGGCCGCTTCCGGCGAAGGGACGGTCTCGGCGGCGACGGGCGGGGGCGGCGCACCGATGTCTGACGGCTGACTGACAGCCGGTGTCGGTAGTGCGGAAACCTCTGCAATTTCAGCAGGTTGCGCGCTGACAGCCGTTTCC
>JBQCCH010000256.1:0-7341 GCA_051962375.1 Tepidisphaeraceae bacterium | reverse complement strand
GGCACGCTGGCCACCACCAGCAGCCCGACCGATCGGCATGACATCACCGTCACCCGCATTGTCCCGCTGGGCGATCCGAAAGACGGCAAAAACACCTTCAAGGTGTATGCCACCCTCTCGGATTTCAGCCCCACCTGGCAGCCCGGCCAGGAAGGCGAAGCCCGCATCGACTGGCAAAAAGAGCCCCTCTACTGGCACGGCCTGCACCGGCTTTGGGAATGGGCTCGCCTGAAACTCTGGATCTAATGGATCCGTCCGGCGCACGGATCGATCTGAACTGCCCCCCCAAGGGTTTCACCAGGGGCTTCAATCGATCCGGCGCCAGGCCGCAGCCCGAGAGCCGAAAAACCCAGGCGTCGCCGAAGCGCTGCCGCTACGTAACGATTTACTATGTCCCTTGCTCTTCGCCCGACATTCTCTGAATCCTGGTACCGCGTCGTTCAACTGCGCCCACGCCTGCGGCCGACCGCGCAAATCTCCCGCCAGTATTACCGCGGCGAACGCTGGTACGTCGTACGCGACCCGGCCGGCAACCAGTTTCACCGCCTTTCCGACCCGGCCTACCGATTCGTCGGCCTGCTCGACGGCTCACGCACCATCGGCGAAGCCTGGGAACTGGTCGGCGGACAACTCGCCGACGACGCCCCCACGCAGCCCGAAGTCATCCAGATCCTCTCCCAGCTCTATGCCGCCAACCTGATCGAAACCGACGTCACCCCCGACTCGGCCGTCGTGCTCAAGCGGCAAAAGATGCAGCGGCAACGCAAGATGCAGCAGCGGCTGATGAACCTGCTGTTCCCGCGCATCCCGATCTGGGACCCCGACACCTTCATCAAAGCCTGGATGCCCATGATCCGGCTCATCCTGAGCTGGCTCGGCGCGATCGTCTGGATCGGCGTCGTCGTCTCGGCGATCGTCGCCATCGCCCCCATGTGGACCGAACTCGAAGGCGCCGCCAAAAACGCCATCGACCCGGGCAACTGGATGTGGCTGTGGGTCACCTTCGTGCTCATCAAATTCATCCACGAAATGGGCCACGCCTTCAGCTGTCGCCGCTTCGGCGGCGAGGTGCACGAAGTCGGCATCATGCTGCTCGTGCTCGTGCCCACCCCGTACGTCGACGCCTCCACCGCCTGGGGCTTTCCCAATAAGTGGAAACGCCTCTTCGTCGGCGCCGGCGGCATGATCTTCGAACTGTTCGTCGCCGCCATCTGCGCGTTCATCTGGAAAGCGACCTACGGCTCCGGCCAGAACCTCATCAATCAGCTGGCCTACAACACGATGCTGATCGCCTCGGTCAGCACCATCATCTTCAACGCCAACCCGCTGCTTCGCTACGACGGGTACTACATCCTGTCGGACTTCTGGGAAATCCCGAACCTGCAGCGCAAGGCCACCGAATACACGACCGGCCTGATCAAGCGGCACGTTTTCCGCGTCAAGCAGCAGCAGCCGCTCCCGCCCGTCCGCCAGCGCGTCGAACTCTTCTTCTACGCCATCTGCTCCAGCCTGTATCGCGTCTTCGTCAGCCTGGCGATCGCGTACATGCTCTTTTTCACGCTCCCCGCCGAAGTGAAAGTCCTGGGCCTGGTCATGGGGGCGGCCGCCTTCGGCACGTTCGCGATCTTCCCGCTGATCAAGACCGTCAAGTACCTGGCGACCGACCCCGAACTCCACCGCAAGCGCGGCCGCGCGTTCGCCTTCAGCGGGGCCGTCGCCGTGGCGGCGATCCTGCTCGTTGGCGTCGTCCGGTTCCCGGTCACCGTCCGCGCCGAAGGCGTCCTCGAAGCCGCCGATCGCCAGACCCTCCGCGTCGAAACCCCCGGCTTCGTCGACCAGGTCCTCGTCGCCGACGGCCAATACGTCGAGAAGGGCCAACCCATCCTCCTGCTGGCCAACAAGAGCGAATCCACCAAGCTCGCCCAGGACCAGATCGAACTGCAGATCGCCCAGCTCGACATGCAAAACTCCAGCGTCGCCGATCCCGGTAAGTACACCGTCGATCGCGAACGCAGCCTTCGCCTGGGCAAGGTGCTGGAAGAACAGCAAAAACGCATCGACAAGCTCGTGCTCCGTGCCCCCATCAGCGGCCGCGTCGTCGCGCCCGACTTGCGGAACATGAAAGGCACCTACCTCTCCCAGGCCACCGAAGTCGCGACGATCACCGAGGTGAAAAACCTCGAAGCCTTTGTCGTCATCAACCAGGCCGATCGCGATCGGCTGAACAAGATCGGCAATTACACCACTGAACTGCGCGTGGTGGGGGATGTCACCCACCCGCTGCCCGTCACCGGCGTGCGCATCGCACCGGCCGCGAACAACGAAGTCCGCGCCCCGGCGTTGACCCACCTCGGCGGAGGCGAAAACGCGCCCGACGCCCGCGACCCGCAAGGCAAAACCACCGCCACCGAAAACTACGAAGCCCGCGTCGTCTTCGCCAACCCCGCCGAGCAGTATTACCCCGGCCAGCGCGTCTACGCCCGCTTCAAGAGCGCGACGCCCGAGCCGCTGATGATCCAGTGGTACCGTTGGTTCGAACAACTCACGATGCAGAGCACGAACAGTTGATCGGCGATCGGTGAGAGTCGAACGCGGCCGGTGAACGAGCCGTCCCCGCCACGCGTCGCACTTTTGCCATGAACGATCGACGAATCACGACTAACGAGCGACGAATCCATGACCGCAGCCGCCGAACTTTATTCCGTCTTCGACGCCCGCCGGGTGAAAGCCCCCGAGCTTAAGGGCCTGGACATCCCCGCCCACGCCATCGTCGGCTGGGTCAAAAATCGCCGCCCGGTCCTCTCCCGCTTGCGCAAGCAGGCGACGCAGATCGAAGCGATGGAAGCATCGATCCAGGAACTGACCGATGCCCGCTTCCGCGAAGAAGTCGAAGAATCGCGCGTGCTCGCCCGCCTCGGCCGGCTGGAGGGGGATTCGCTGTTGCGCGCTTTCGCCCTGGCGCGCGAGGCGGCCGTCCGCACGCTCGGCAAGCGGCCGTACCCTGTGCAGCTCATGGGCGCGATGGCCATGTACGAAGCCGCCGTCGCTGAAATGGCCACCGGCGAGGGCAAAACCCTCACCGCCGCCGTCGCCGCCAGCGTCATGGCCCTGGCCGGCAAGCCCGTGCACATCATCACCGTCAACGACTATCTCGTGCAGCGCGACGCCGAGCTGATGTCCCCCCTCTACAAGATGATGGGCCACACAGTCGGCCACGTCGTGCATGAGATCGATCCGGTCACCCGCATCGAAATTTACCGCCGCAATGTCGTCTATGTCACCAGCAAGGAACTCGTCGCCGACTTCCTTCGCGACCAGATCATGCTCGGCACGCTGCGTTCCAGCGGGCAGACCGCCGTCACGCTCCTCGGCGGGGCGGCCATGCGCTCCAGCGTGCTGGTGCCCGGCCTTTTTAAGGTCATCGTCGACGAAGCCGACAGCCTGCTTGTCGATGAAGCCGTCACCCCCCTGATCATCAGCAACTCCCCCGAAGACGAGCCCAACGCCGACCGCTACCGCGCCGCCACCACGCTGGCCGACATGCTCGTCAAAGGCGTCGATTTCACCATCGACACCGAAGTCCGCCACGTCGATCTCACCGAGCGCGGCCGCGAGCACCTGGAAGAAATCTGCCAGAACGACACCACCGGCTTCTGGAAAGGCTCCCGCCGCCGCGAAGAACTCGTCACCCAGGCGCTCGTCGCCAAGCATTGCTTCCTGCGCGACGAGCACTACCTGATCGATCCCGAAGGCAAAATCCAGATCATCGACGAATTCACCGGCCGCGTGATGGCCGATCGCTCGTGGCGGCACGGCCTGCACCAGGCGATCGAAATCAAAGAGGGCGTCAAAGTCACTGCCGACAAGGAAAATCTCGCCCGCATCAGCTTCCAGCGATTTTTCCGCCAATACCCGGAAATGGGCGGCATGACCGGAACGGCCTGGGAATCGGGCCCCGAATTCTGGCAGATTTACACCCGGCCCATCATCCGCATCCCCACGAACAAGCCCTGCATTCGCACGCAACTGCCCGTCCGCATGTTCGACACCAACGACCAAAAGCTCGATGCCGTCATCGAACGCGTCATCGAACTCAATGACAAGGGCGTCCCCGTGCTCGTCGGCACGCGCAGTGTCTGGGCGAGTGAAGACCTGTCCAAGCGCCTCCAGGCGCTCGGCCGCGCCCACAGCGTGCTCAACGCGGCTCAAAACGCGCAGGAAGCCAACATCGTCGCCGAAGCCGGACAACCCGGAAAAATCACCGTCGCCACCAACATGGCCGGCCGCGGCACCGACATTCACCTCGGCCGCGGCGTCGCCGAGCTCGGCGGGCTCCACGTCATCAGCACCGAGCCCCATTCCAGCAGCCGCATCGACCGCCAGCTCTTCGGCCGCGCCGCCCGGCAGGGCGACCCCGGCTGCGCGCAAATGTTCGCCTGCGCCGAAGACGATCTGTTCATCCGGCACGCGCCCAACCTGCGCAAGTTCTGGAAACAAATCGGCGCCGGCCGACTCATCAAAATCGCCCAGGCCCGCGCCGACCAACTCGCCCGCTTCAACCGCAAGCAAGTCCTCCGCAGCGACGACTGGATGGACCAGGCCGTGCCGTTCTAAACCGATCGGCAAGTGGGCAAGTCGTAATGTCGGCAAGTCGCCAAGTCGTGGGGATATCCTTCTACGACTCGCCGACTCGCCGACTCGCCGTTTACAAAACGACGCCCGCGCCATCCGTCGCGTTCGTGATGAACGCGACCGGATCCGCGTTAAGTTTTGCTTTGTACGCCTTCGTGACTTCCTTCATGAACGCCTCGGCCGCCTCCGGTTTGACGAGCGACACCGTGCACCCGCCGAAGCCGCCGCCGGTCATGCGGCTGCCGTAAACGCCGGCGGTCTTCATCGCCGTTTCCACCAGGAAATCGAGTTCCGGCGTGCTGACTTCGTAATCGTCGCGCAGCGAGTTGTGGCTCTGCACCATCAGCTGCCCGGCGTCTTCGTATTTCCCGGCCGGCAGCAGCTTGGCGAACTGCTGGCACCGCTCGTTTTCGTTCACCACGTGCCGGCAACGCCGAAAGACCACGTCGTCCAGCGCGCCCTGCGCGGCCGCCACTTGCGCCGGCGTCACGTCGCGCAGCGCCTTGATTCCCGGGCGCAGCGTCTGAAAGTGCGCCACGCCGCGCTCGCACTGCTGCCGCCGCTCGGCGTATTCGCCGCCCGACAGTTCGTGCTTCACCATGCTGTTGATGATCACCACGCTCAACGCGCTCGGGTCCAGCGGAATGAACGTCTGGCTGAAATCGCGGCAGTCGAACAGCATCGCCGTCCCGCGGCGGCCCGCGGTCACGATCATCTGATCCATCAGCCCGCACGGCACATCCGCGTATTCATGCTCGGCCTTCTGGCTCAAGAGCGCGATCTCCCGCAGCGGCAAGTCCTGCCCGGCCAAGGCCAGCATCGCCCGCGTGGTGCCCACTTCCATCGCCGCCGAACTCGATAACCCGCCGCCCGGCGGCAGCGTGTTCACGATCAGGCAATCCATCCCCACCAGCGGCACCTGCTTCTCCTTCAGCATCGCGATCGGCCCGCGGACGTAGTTCGTCCACTTCGGTTCGCCCCGCGAGACCTGATCGATCGAAAACTCACCCACCGAATCGGGAAACAGGCTCGATCGGACCACCACCTTCTTGTCCCCGCGCGGCCGGCAGACGAACAACACCTGCGGCTCGATCGCCATCGGGAAAACGAACCCGTCGTTGTAATCCGTGTGTTCCCCAATGAGATTCACCCGCCCCGGAGCACGAATGATGCGCGGTTCCGCGCCGGGGCCGAAGGCTTTGGAGAATTGTTCGCGGAGTGAGGCGGTGTCCATCGGCGGCAATGTAAGAGCCGGCCACGCGAGGGGCAAGGATCACGCGCAATTAGATCCTGGGCAGGTTCCTGACGTCCTCCCGGAAAACATCAGCCGGACCGACATCATAAAATAGGTCGCCGCCATTCGAGAGTTTGTTGTTATCCGACAGCAAGGTGTCCGCGCCGCTGCCGCCGAGGAAAAGGGCCCGGCATAAAAATCGGACAATCACCGTATCGTTGCCCCCCTTGCCGTCGATGTACGCCGTATTGCCGTTGGCCAAGTCGATGGTGTCGTTTCCTCCGCCGCCGGAGATGTGTGCGGGGGAGCGGGGGTTTTCACCATAGACATAGATCCGGTCGTTGCCGCTTCCGCCGAAGACCGTATCGCCGCCGGCGCAGGTGATGGAGTCTTTGCCGGCGCCGGCGTCCACGTAGCTTTCGTTCCCGGCGGCGATGGAGTCGTTGCCCGAGCCGGAGAAAATCGTGTCTCGCCCGTCGCCGAAATGACCGGCATTGATCGAGTCATTCGCCGATCCCGTCTGAATGAAGGATTGGCCGACACTTAAAGTTACGTTTGTCGGCACATTCGCATCGCTGATGATCCGGTCATTGCCGCCGCCCCCGTCTTGGATGGTGATCGAAGTCAGATGGGGCACGTCGAACTGAAAGTGTTCTCCGTTCACAAGCACCCGCGTGCCTCGGAGAGTGATGGTGTCGTCGCCTGAGGTGCCATCAATGAAAAGGCGATTGCCCGAACCCAAGGTTGCCGGTCCCCGGAAAACATAGCGCGTGTTCCCATTGAAAAGTCGCCCGCCCGGGCTGACATAGTCGATAAAGACCTGCTGATGGCCGTAAGCTTTGTCGATCCTGCCGTCATTGCGGAGCCGCGCGGATTGAGCGTATTCCCACTGCCCCGGCTTCTGGGAATAGACCGAGACGTACACCTGGCCGTTCGACAGATCAACCCGCGCGTTCATCTGAGTGACTGGCACTTTGGCAATGAAATCGCTCATCCCGTGATCGCCAAAGGCGGTGGCCAGCGATCCGTCTGTGTTCAGACGGATGAGTCGATGACTCGTTTCCGGCAAAGTGGCCGGCTGCATGTTCACGATCAGCGTATTGTCGCTGAAGAAATCGAGTTGCAGAGGTGTCACTTCGACAATGGGCCTGCCGGAATCGCGCTGGCTTTGCCCAAGATCGACAAGCCCGTCCTGCCCGAAAGCCGTATCGAGCGCGCCGCTGGCATCCAGGCGCGAAAGATACACTTCCAAGCCGTTTTTTTACTGCAAAAAGAGGTAGGGACGGCCGAGAGCGTCCAGATAGACCTGTTGAAAGCCTTGAACGGGCACCAAGGCGCCGAAGATGTCGGGATTGATCGCGATATGTCCCTGAGGCGCGAACGTCTCATCCGGCGTTCCGTCGGCATTGAACTGGTATAAATGACTCGAGCCCATCAGGACGCGAATTTTTCCATCCGCCAGGACGCGCACGGCC
>JBQCCH010000255.1:0-8257 GCA_051962375.1 Tepidisphaeraceae bacterium | reverse complement strand
AGCTCATCGCGCTGCCGGTTGTAGCGGTAATAGTCGGAGACAGCGTCCAGCCGCTCGTTCGGCACGCCGTACTTCGCCAGTGCCCCCAGCAGCGCCCGTTTGTTCTGTCGGGCCTGGTCTTCGCTCGGCGCTTCCCCGGCGGGCGCGGGGTGGACATGGCTGAACGCGTCGCGGAACACGTCGGCAGGCACGCCCAATGCCGCGGCAATGAGCGCCACCGGCCGGCCGTGGTCGCGGGGGTCTGTATCATGCCCGCCGGTGAAAATGAGGTTCAGCCGCTCGGTTTTCGGGCCCGGGTCGCTGGTCTCCCCCAGCGCTCTCGCCGGCGGCCGCCGACCGACCGCCGCCGCTGAAGCCACCAGCGTCAATGCCAACAGGGTTCGTGCGGTGTTCAGTTTCATCGACCACTCCCTGGGGTGTGTGTATCCTCATGGCAGCGGCGATCGCACCGCGCCGATGGCTGTGAGTAGCCGGCGCACGGAAACGGGTTTCAACGAATTCTTCAGGTGCCGCGTCGATTGCCGTAAAGGAGCACGTGCAGGCGGGGCGAATAGCGGAAGCCGGTTCGCTTGCAGACCTCATCGATCCAGACGGCCCGCGATTGCAGCACTCCGGCATCGGTTCCTTCGGGCATCAACTGCACGTCGCTGGGTTTCCAGCCGTTCAAATGCGACAGCAGCTCCTGGATTTCCTCCAGATCCGCCTCGCCGGCCACGACGAACTTCAACTGAAAATCGGGAGACGTGTCGATGAATTGCTGGATGACGTCGGGGCGCAGCCGCTGCTGGTCGTGCATGACGGCAAATCGCCCGCCGGCCCGCGCGTGTGGCGTGGAGTTTCGGAGCTTTGGCGACAACGAGGCAAGATCCACGTCGACCGGCTTAAACACGGTGGCCGCCGTCTCGATGGTGATGTGATAGTTCCGCTCTTTCAGCGCGGCGCACAACTCGCCGATGTCGGGCATGATCATCGGCTCGCCACCCGTCAGCACCACATGCCCGGCCGGAAACTGCGCGACGGCGTCGACGATCTCCCCGACGCTATAGGTCGGCCCTTCCGGTTCCCACGATGCGTACGGCGTATCGCACCAGACGCAGCGCAAATTGCAGCCGCTGGCGCGCACGAAGACCGAAGGCACGCCAAGCAGTTTGCCCTCGCCCTGCAGGGAATAGAAAAGTTCCGCGATGCGCATGTACGCGATCGATCCTACCGATTTTCCCTAAAAGGTTGAAACTTCAGGGGAGATTGACCTACTAATGCATCACAAGCCGGGGGCGGGTGTCAGGTGACACCGCCGGCTTCAGATTACTCGCCGGCCCTGTCCGGCGGGTCCTTCCACAGGAGTGTGCGTCATGCACGCCAACCCATCCGTTTCTACGTTGTCCGGGAAATTGGTCAGCTTCAATCTCAGTCCGAAAGGCGTTCCTGAGGGCATGATCCTTGAGCTAAGCGATGCCGCCGCCGGCGATGTCGTTCAGATTAACTTCAGCCCGGAATTGGCCGGGCAGGTGACGCGCATCGTCCAACCCGGCGACGCGATCACGGCCGAAACGGTGCCGTTCCATGAGGCGGAGGACGATGCGCATCCGGTATACGATCTGGTGCGACTGACGACGTCCGACGGCAATACGCTGACCGCCGAGGGCGCGCCCGAAATGGGCGTGCGGGTGCAGGGCGTGGTCGTGCGAATCAATTACGCCCGACGCGGCGAACCCAATGGCGCGATCCTCGATACCGGCGATTTCGTGCACCTTCGCCCGCATGGTGCGCGGGCGATTGCGCTATCGCTCGGACAATCGATCACAGCGGAAGGGGAAGTGCGTTCCGGGTGGTCGGGGCACCGCGTGCTGGAAGCGCGGGTCGCCAACGGCATCGTGATTGAAAAGCCCGGCTATCCGAAGAAGCATCACAAGAAGCCGCATCGCCCCGGCCACCACGGGCCGCACGAACACCACCCGCATGGCCGTCGCCACGGCCACAAGCATATGAAACACGTCAAGCCGCACCACCTGCGTGAGGCCTAACCAAAGTCTGCCGCGCCGCCTCCCGGCCTGTTGTCTCGGGAGGCGGCGTGACTCAAACGAAGACTCAAACGAATCGGAGCCGACGATGTCCGCCGACGCTGCTTCAGATCAGCAAGCCCCTACCGACTGCGCGCCCAACGCGAAGCGACACCCGTCTCAAAAAACATTGCGCGGACTCGACTGGCTCAACTTTTTCCTGGCCGACGTTCAGACCGGCGTGGGCCCGTTCCTTGCGATTTACCTCGCGGGTGAAAAATGGGACAGCAAGGGGATCGGCATCGCGCTGACGGTGGGGGGCATCGCGGGCATCCTGACGCAGACGCCGGCGGGCGGACTGGTCGATCGGCTGCGCGCCAAGCGATCGCTCATCGTTGCCGGCGTACTGGCGTTGGCGATCGGCGCGCTCGTCATCGCTTTCTTCCCGTATTACTGGCCCGTCATGGCCGCCCAGGTGTTGATCGGCGGCACGTCGAGCGTGCTGCTCCCTGCGGTCGTCGCGATCTCGCTCGGCCTGGTGGGGCACAAACTCTTCGATCGCCGGCAAGGTCGAAATCAGACTTTTAACTCCGCCGGCAACGTGGCGGCGGCGGTGGCGATGGGTGCAATCGGGTATTACCTCTCCAACCGCGGCATCTTTTTTTACGTCGTCGCCATGGTCATTCCGACCATTCTTTGCGTGTCACTGATCGATCCGAAGGAAATCGACCACGATCTGGCCCGCGGGTGCAAGCCGGGCCAAACGTCGGGAAATCGCAGTGACAAGCCCGGCCGGGTGATTGACCTGCTGAAGGATCGGCCGCTGCTGATTTTCGTCGTGTGTTGCGTGATGTTTCACTTCGCCAATGCCGCGATGCTGCCGCTTCTCGGAGAACTGCTGTCGAAAGGCAAAGGGCGCAGCTCGATGATGTTCATGTCGGCGTGCGTGGTGACGACGCAATTGGTGATCACGCTGATCGCCGGACCGGCCGGCAAATTGGCGTCGACCCACGGCAGAAAGACGCTGCTGCTGATCGCTTTCGCGGCGCTGCCGATCCGTGGATTGCTTTACACGCTGACGCACAACACGTATCTGCTCGTCGCCATCCAGGTATTGGACGGCATTGGCGCCGGAATCTTTGGCGTGGTGTCGATCCTGGTAATCGCCGACTTGACCCGCGGCACCGGCCGATTCAATTTGGCCCAGGGATCGATCGCGACGGCGGTCGGGATCGGGGCCTCGCTCAGCCAGGGCGTGGCCGGAATCCTGGTGCATCGCACCAGCTTCAATGTCGGCTTCCTGTTCCTGGCGGGGGTCGCGACGCTCGGTCTGATGTTGCTGTGGACGTTGATGCCTGAAACCAAGGATCATCCGGCGGCCGCGCCGAGCAGGGGCGAGCCGTCCGCGCTTGCGCCTGTGCCTGCCACCTAATGGCCGCTGTCCGTGTTGAGGAGAAACCGCTTTGCACTCGCCCGTATTCTGGATGACGACCGCGATCTTCACGGTCACGTATATCGGCCTCGCGATCGGCAAGCTGCCCAAGCTCCGTGTCGATCGGGCGGCGATTGCGTTCATTGGTGCGACGTTGATGCTGGTGTTTGGGTGCCTCACCCTGAAGCAGGCGGCCGGGCCGGAGTCGATCGATTACGAAACGCTTTTCCTGCTCTTTGGCATGATGGTGGTCGTCGCCTTCCTGCGGATGGGCGGGTTTTTTGTGCGCGTCACGCACGCGGTGCTGGATCGCGTGCAATCGCCCAAAGCGCTGCTCGCGGTGACCATCCTGCTGTCGGGCGTACTGTCGGCGTTTCTCGTCAACGACATCGTCTGCCTGGCGCTGACGCCGCTGGTGCTGCACCTGGTGAAGAAACTCAAGTGCGACCCGCTCCCCCATCTGATTTGCCTGGCGACCGCAGCCAACATCGGCAGCACGGGCACCATCACGGGCAATCCTCAAAACATGATCATCGGCGTGCAATCGCAGATCAGCTACGGGCGGTTCGCGTTGCACCTGTTTCCCGTGGCGATGCTCGGGCTGGCCATCAATTACGGGCTGGCGCTGCTCATCTATCGTCGGCAACTGCGGCCCGGCGCGAACGCGGGCGTCGAGACTGGCGCTGCCGCCGACCAGCAGGCCGAGCGAAGCGCCCACGACACGCGCGTCCACCGATGGCTGTTGCGCAAAAGCGTCGCGGTCACGTTGATTACCGTCATCTTATTTTTCAGCGGTCTGCCGATTGCCCTGGTGGCGATCGGGGCGGCCTCGGTCCTGCTGCTGGATCGGGTCAAATCCGAGCGGATCTACCACCACATCGATTGGACACTGCTCTTGATGTTCGTCGGGCTGTTCATCGTCGTCCACGCGTTTCAGGTCAACGTCGTCAGCGGGTGGCACGTGGAGCGGTGGGATTGGCTTTTGAACCGCCCGGTGGACCTGCTCAGTCTGGTGTCGGCCGGCATGTCGAACCTGGTCAGCAACGTCCCGGCAGTATTGCTGTTTGAACCGATCATGCACGCGATGCCCGCCCAATCCCGCGAGGCCGGCTGGCTTGCACTGGCGATGAGCAGCACCTTTGCCGGCAACCTCACGGTCCTGGGTTCGGTGGCGAATCTCATCGTCGTCGAGCGGGCGCGGCGCGAGGGCGTGATCATCTCGTTCTGGGATTACATGAAGATCGGGCTTCCGCTGACGATCCTCACGCTGGGGCTGGGCATCGTGTGGCTTAAGTTCATTTACATTGGGTAATTACATTTCTGCAAACGCTTACGAAATACCCTGAGCCCGATCAGGCTCCACAGTACGACTAAATCAGCGCGAACACCGATTGAGGGGGGCGGCGTCGGAGTCGATAGTTGGCGCAGCGGTGAGCGGTGGCGGGGTGTGTGTCGTACGCATCCCCTCACACCTCCCGGCCCGGTTTTGGCTCAGCCCGGAGTCGCCATGACGCCCAAAGTGATCGCCGACCTTGTACACGACCTCATCGACGCGGAGCTGATGCTGGAGCAACGCCGCTGCGTGAGCAACGACACCGCCCAACAGCGGGAAAGCTTCGAAATCGCCCGGCAGAATCTGGGGCAGGCGCTGGGTCGAACCACCAGCCCCCAGGAACAAGCGATGACCGGCGAGATCAAGGCGTACCTCGCCGCGCTCGATGACTTCGAGCGCCTGCGCGACGCGGCAGATTCAAGCGAGGCGCGCGCCAAGGCGGCCCGGCAATTGGAGCACGCCCAGCACAACCTGCAGGTGCGTCTCGCGGAATCCGAACGCAAATGCTCGCGAAACGCCGATTACGCCGGCGGCGAGCGGCTGCTGGTGCCGGTCGATGACAGCAAAGAATCCGGCTGGGCCCTGAAAGAAGCCATCTGGTTGTCGCGCGAAATTTCTGCCGAAATCCAGCTCCTGTATGTCGTCCCGCCCGTGGTCGTCACGGGCATGGAGATGGCGTACGTCGATGAATGCAGCCAGCTCGGCCACCAGCACGGTGAAGAACTGGTCAACGCCCTGAAACTCAAAGTCCCGGCCGACATCGTCTGCACCACGACGGTGCTGGACGGTGATCCGGCCACGCAGATCGTCACCGTCGCGCGGCGGTGGTATGCCACGTTCATCATCATGGGGACGCGCGGGCATTCGCGTTTCTCCCGATTTTTCCTCGGCAGCACGACCGATGCCGTCATCCGGCACGCCTCCTGCCCGGTGCTGGCGGTCAACCACTGTCCCGTGCATCGGTCGGCGAAAGAATCGCTGGCGCCGGATGAAAGCCTGGTGGCGTTTCCGAATTGACGATCGGCTTCGGCATCCATTTTTAAGGACTAATCGTATGTTCAAACGCATTCTGATCGGCGTTGATGGTGAAGCGCCCTCCGTTCGGGCCGTTACGGTTGGCAGTGAAATGGCGGCGCAGTTTGGCGCGGAGCTGATGATCGTTCACACGGTGTGGCCGACCGCGTCGTTGGGGCCGGCGGACCGGATGCGCAGCGCCGAAGTCTTCGAAGCCCGCTACAAATCCGGCGAGCAACTGGTCGCCGACATGCAGCGGCTCGTGCCTGCAAACCTGATCAGCCAAACGCGTGTCCTGCTCGGCCAGCCGGCGCAAGAGATCGTCTGGTGCGCCCGGAACTGGCGCGCCGACCTGGTGGTGGTCGGCGATCACAATCGCCATGCCGTCACGCGGTTTTTTGTCGGCAGCACGACGGATGCCGTCCTTCGGCACGCGCCCTGCCCGGTGCTGGTGATTCGCGAAATCGATCGAAGCAGCCCCATCCGCGACACGACCGCACGCGAAGCCGAGCCCGCCATGGCCGCGGTCAGCCGCGCGCAGTGACGGTCCATGGGTGTTGCGGCGCCAGTGATGTTGAACGACGGAGAGCGGCCATCATGCTCGCAGCAAAGACCGTCACACCCTTGCCGCCCCTCGCACCGCCGCCGGCTGCGTCGCCGCCAGTCGCGTCACCGCCAGTCACGTTACCGTTGAGCCGCAAGCTCACGCCGCCATCGGGCCCGCAGCAACCCTCAACCGCCAACTGGTTCAAGCAGCGCGAAGCCGCCATCGCGATCCTCGCGATCCTTGGCATTCTCATTCATTTGATTCTGCGTTACGCGGCCGATGTCCCCGTCGCCTGGCAAAACGCGCCCTTGCTCGCGGTGCTGGCGCTCGGCGGCCTGCCGCTGGTGGTGACGCTCGCGATCAGGCTGGCCCGACGCGAATTCGGTTCGGATTTGCTTGCCGGGATTTCCATCGTCACCTCGGTGCTCCTCGGTGAATACCTGGCCGGATCGTTGGTGGTGCTGATGTTGTCCGGCGGAGAATCGCTCGAAGTCTTTGCCGTCAATCGTGCGTCGTCCGTCTTGCGAGCCCTGGCGAACCGGATGCCCGGGATCGTGCATTTTCAGCGTGACGGCCGAATCGTCGACGAGCCGATCGAATCGGCCGATGTCGGCGACATCCTGCTGATCTTTCCCCACGAAATCTGCCCCGTCGACGGCGAAGTCATCGAAGGACACGGGGCGATGGATGAGTCCTACCTGACCGGCGAGCCCTTTCGCATGTCGAAAACCCCCGGCTCGCAGGTGCTCTCCGGTGCGATCAACGGAGAGCATGCGCTTACCATCCGGGCGGCCCGACGCGCGGTGGATTCTCGTTACGCAAAAATCATGGAAGTCATGCGGGCCAGCGAAAAAGATACGCCGCGCTTGCGGCGGATCGGCGATCAGCTGGGCGCGTGGTACACGCCCTTGGCGCTCGCGATTGCATTCGTCGCCTGGGGAATCAGCAGCGATCCTTCCCGATTCCTCGCCGTCCTGGTGGTGGCCACGCCGTGTCCGCTGCTGATCGCCATCCCGGTGGCCGTCATCGGCTCAATCTCGCTGTGCGCCCGGCAAGGCATCATCGTTAAAAAGCCGATCGTGCTGGAACGCGTCTCGTCGTGCCGGACGCTCATCTTCGACAAAACCGGCACGCTCACGTACGGCGAAGCCCGTCTTGCGGACGCGGATGTTTCGCCGATGGCCGATCGACGTCAGATTCTGCAGCTGACGGCCAGCCTGGAACGATATTCGAAGCATCCCCTCGCCCGTGCCGTGCTTCGGGCGGCGACCGACCAAGGCATCAGCCTGCTGCCGGCCGACACCATCAGCGAAAAGCCGGGCGAAGGTCTGCGCGGCAGTGTCGCCGGCCACCGGGTGCAAATCACCAGCCGACAAAAGCTGAAGGCCCAGTCGCCCCGATCGTTCGCACAACTGCCGCCCGGAAAAGCAGGCGGCCTGGAGTGCGTCGTCCTTGTCGATGACGAATTTGCCGCCGTCCTGCACTTTCGGGACGAGCCGCGAGCCGAGGGGGCATCGTTCGTGCATCACTTGCGCCCGCGGCACCAGTTTGACCTGCTGATGCTCGTCTCGGGCGACCGCGAGTCCGAAGTGCAATATCTGGCCGACCGCGTCGGCATCACCAAGGTCTACGCCGGCCGCACGCCCGAGCAGAAGCTCGAAATTGTTCGCCATGAGACCGAGGCCGCGCACACGCTTTACTTGGGCGACGGCATCAACGACGCACCGGCGCTGATGGCGGCCACCGTGGGCGTGGTGCTCGGGCAAAACAGCGACGTAACGATCGAAGCCGCCGGCGCGGTGATCATGGACAGCTCGCTGAAGAAGGTGGACGAGTTCTTCCACATCAGCGCCCGCATGCGGCGGATCGCGCTGCAAAGCGCGGTCGGCGGAATGGCGCTGAGCGTCGTCGGCATGTTCATCGCGGCAGCG
>JBQCCH010000254.1:0-2788 GCA_051962375.1 Tepidisphaeraceae bacterium | reverse complement strand
CGCGCCCGTGCCGGCCGTTCCGGAAACGCCGTTGACCACGGTGAACGCCGTGCCGGCGTTGTTGGTCCAGGTTTGGCTCGCGCCCACCGCCACGGCGACATTTTGACCGGCAGTGGCGGAGCCGATGGTGCTCGCGCCGGCTCCCGCGTTGATCGTCACGCCGCCGGCGCCCAGGGTCAGCGTCTGGTTGGCGCTTCCTCCCTGCAAAGTGGTCGCGGCCGTGTTCGTGATGGTCAGCGAATTCGCCGCTTGAGCCGCATCCAGGTTCACCACCTGAGCGGTGTTCAGGCCGCTGATGTTGAAGGTGACGTCGTCACCGCTGCCGGGCACGGTTGTGGGGTCGGGCGTGGTCGCGCCGGAAGCGGTCGACCAGCTGGCCGTGCTGTTCCAGCTCGTACCCGTCCCATCCCAGTAAATGGCTGCAGCCGACGCCGGGCGGCTCACCGCCGACATCGCGACCACGCCCGCCGCGATGGCAACGGGCAGGCAAGCCTTCTGTAAAATGGGGTGCTGATGATTAAGTACGCTCACACGCCGACGATCGTCGCGCAACATTTCGAACCCTCCGCTCACAAAGTTCCATCGAATCCACCGATTGCCCGGTTCCCCTCAGAAATGCCTTCTTCCCAAGCCGCCGCAATCGTTGGTTGAAAGATAACGTGCAAAACGGACGTGGGGACGCTAACTTGTGACCAAAGAGTTAACCGTATGCGACAGTCGACGCCGCCACGAAATTCACTCCCAACCGCCCGGCCGGTGGTGGGAATCGCCGTTGACGGCGCAAGCGCGTACGGGCGGGGCATCCTGCGCGGTGCGATGCAATACATCCAGGTTCAACGCCGCTGGGAGATTTTTAGCATTCTGCGCGGCACGTTCGATGTGCCCCCCATGCCTTGGCCGCCTTGCGATGGGGCCATCATTGCCGGCGCGCACGGCGACCTGTTTCAGCGCATCCAGAAGCGAACGCGCTTTGCCATTTCATGCTCGGGTGCGTCACCCGCGTCGCACCCGTACATCGTCTGCATGGATGACATGGCCGCCGGCGCAATGGCGGCCGCGCATCTGCTGGAATGTCGGCTTCAATCGTTCGCGTTCTACGGCGTAAGCAATGAGCCGGCGATTCACTCCATGAAGCGGCACCGCGGTTTCGCCGATCTGCTCGCCGATCGGGGCTACCCCTGTGCCGTAAGCCCGGTCGCCTACCAGCGCGACATGCTCAATCAGCGCGCCGTCCAGCCGCATTGGCCGGCCTTGATCGAATGGCTCCATGGGTTGCGAAAGCCGGTCGGCATCCTGGCGACGGATGACGCCTTCGCCCATGACCTGGCGGCCGCCTGTCAGCATGGCAACCTGGGCGTCCCGGAGCACGTCGCGATCATCGGCGTCAACAATGACGACCTGCTCTGTGAAAGCGCCGCCACGCCCCTGTCGAGCATCGATCCCGATTTTACGCGGATGGGGTACGGGGCCGCCCGAATGCTCGATCGGCTTCTGCACGGCGAAACCCTCGATGAGGCGGAGCGGCACTTGTACCTGCCGCCCGTACGCGTGGTGAAACGACAAAGCACCGACGTGCTGGCCGTCGATGACTTGGATGTTGCCGAAGCATTACGCTACATCCGGGAGCATGCGTGCGATCCCTGCTCGGTGCATGAAGTGCTGCGTCACGTGTCGATCGGTCGGCGCCGGTTGGAACGGCTCTTTGCCCGAAAACTGGGATACAGCCCCGCGGCAGAAATCGTGCGCGTCCAGATCGAAACCGCCAAGCAACTGCTGAGCCGTCCGGAAATCAAGCTGGCGGAAGTGAGCCATCGCTGCGGCTTCGCGAATCCGCCGTCATTCACTCGCGCATTTGTTCGCGTGATGCACGTGACGCCCAGCGCCTATCGCCGCGAAGTCGCACCGCCGGCTGGATGAGGCGCGGTGTCGCAAAAAGACAAATTTGCAGGAGCGTTATGACGTCGAATCCGGCGTGCGCCTGACTTATGCTAGACGCTCTCGAGTCTTGCGCGGCGGCGGGCTCGATCTCGTTGTGGTGGAAACAAAATGAATCAAGCAAACGCATTCCTGTTGCCCGGTTTTTCTCGTCGGGTCTTGGCTGGCATCGTCGTGTTATTTGGCGTGTAGTGTTGGGCCCCGGCGCAGGACACCATCGTCACCGGCAATCGCGTGCCGCTGAAATCGATGGTCTCGCCGAACGGCTTTGTTCACCCCGGCATCAGCTGCGATGCCGAAACCCTGTCGGTCATGCGCGACAAGGTCCTCGCCGGCGTGTCGCCGTGGGTGGATTATTTTGAAGGCCTTCGGCGAACGCCGTACGCACAGCTCGATCGCAAGCCGCGCTTCGTCGAGCAGATCACCAATGACGGTGGCATCTACGCCTTCGCGAATGACGCTCAAACCGCTTGGACGCAGACGATTCTCTACGTCGTCACCGGCGATGAAGCGTACCGAAAGCGCCCGCTGGAGATCATCCGCTGGTACGCCGGCCGCACCGACAAGAGCTTCTTCCCCCACGGCTTTGCCGACAGCCACATCAAAATCGGCAAATACGTCTACACGCTCTGCTCGGCGGTCGACATCCTGCGCACCATCCCGCCGAAGGACAAAAGCCTGGCCGTCACTCAAGACATGGTCGACGGGCTCCTGGCCAACTGCATCGCGCCGATTCGGAAAAACAGCATCGAGCGCAACGACTATTTCATGAACCAGCATTCGTACGCGATCATGGGATTCCTGGCCGCGACGATTCTGGGGGACAATGTTGCCGACTATCAGCGGGCCGTCG
>JBQCCH010000253.1:0-3744 GCA_051962375.1 Tepidisphaeraceae bacterium | reverse complement strand
ATGTCCGGCATCACGCTGCTGGCCGGTTGTGAAGTGGACATTTTGGTGGATGGATCGCTCGATTATGACGAGGAGATCTTGAAAGAGCTCGATTTCGTCATCGCCTCCCCGCACGTGTCGCTGAAGCAGGATGCCGCCAAGGCGACGGATCGCCTGCTGCGAGCGATCGATTCGAAGTACGTGAACATCATCGGCCACCCGACCGGTCGGTTGATCAACAGCCGTGCGGGGCTGCCGCTGGAGATCGAAAAGATCGTTCGACGCGCGGCCGACGCGGGCGTCGCATTGGAAATCAATGCCGGCTGGCCGCGGCTTGACCTGAACGACATCAACGCCAGGGCCGCCCTCGCCGCGGGCGCGAAGCTTTCGATCAACACCGACGCACACAGCATTCAGGACTTCGACCAATTGCCCCTGGGCTTAAGCGTCGCACGCCGAGCGGGCGCTCGCGCCCAGGACGTGATCAACACCTACACGGCATCGCATCTGCTGAAATTTTTTGCGACCAAGCGGTGAATCTTCCGCATGCCGGTCGATCGGCTTTGGCGATCTCAAAGCAACTCAAACGCCTCGCCACCGGGTCGCGCGCTCTGGCGATGTCGATCCGCCGGCGTATTCGATCGCGCTCGCAAATCTGTGGTTTTTCGCGGGAAAAAAGGCGAATTGTCAGGGTGTCGAACAGCCCGCGGCGACGGAGGCGTGGTCATAAAAACGAATCAGGCCGGAAGGGAGCCACCACTTCCGGCCTGATCGAAAAATTTATCGCGTCTATGAATCTATCAAGCGCATCGAATCCGTCAACACGATCTTTGATTCGCAACATGCATAAACGTCAGGCGATCAATTCACGAAGCAGCGGTTCGATCATCGTCCACACCGCCGGGTCTCGCTTGGCGTAGATGAGGTTGGTCTTGAGCCAGTCAATCGGGTTGCCGATGTCGTGCCGCCGCGCCTTCAGAACAACGCCGTGAATCGGTCCCGACTGCAGTTGAAGCTTGATCGCGTCGGTGAGTTGAATTTCACCGCCGGCGCCGGGAGATGTGCGTTCGATGCAATCGAAAATGTCGGGCGTCAGCACGTATCGGGCGGCAATGGCATACCGGGAGGGGGCGAGTTCCTTCTTCGGCTTTTCAACCAGCGTGTCGATGCGCATCAGCCCGTCGCCCACCATCGATCCGCCCACGATGCCGTAGCGCTCGACTTTTTCCGCGGGCACTTCTTCAAGGCCGATGACGGTGGTGCCGAATTTTTGATGCGCGTCGCGCAGTTGCTCGGCAGGCGAGGGCTCGCCGGAGAAGATCGCGTCACCGAGCTGGCAAAGAAACGCCTCATTCCCGATGTGCGACTTGGCCTGGTAGACGGCATTGCCCAACCCGCGTTGCTCGGCCTGGCGGACCGCATGCACCCGCACCTTGGCCTGCAACTGGGTGATCGATTGCAGCAGCGCCTCTTTCTTGGATGCCGCCAGGCGTGATTCAAGCTCGCCGTGCCGATCGAAATGATCTTCGACGCTCTTTTTGTCGCGCGACACAACCAGCAGCACGTCGGTGATGCCCGCGGCGGCGGCTTCCTCGACGACGTACTGAATCGTCGGCCGATCCAGCACGGGGAGCATTTCTTTGGGAATCGCCTTGGCGGCGGGCAACATGCGGGTTCCGAAACCGGCGGCGGGAATGACTGTTTTTTTCATGGGAGCTCTTCGGCGAAAATCTGCGGCTTGAGGACGGTGCAATTGATGGCGGCCATCGCCTGAACGAGCTGTTGGTATTGAGCTTCGCCGTGGTAGACGCCGCAGATGGCGCCACCGCTGCCGGCGAATTTGGCACTGGCGCCGGCGGCGCGGGCGGTGTCGATCATCCGCTGGTTTTCCGGGGCCACCTGCATGATGGTCTTGCGCAGCTCGAAGTTTTCATTCGTGACCTGATGCAGCGCATCCCAGTCGCCGCTGAGCAGGGCGGCTTTGCCGCGATCGGTCAGCTCCCGATATTGCTGCATGGCGTTGACGACGGTGGGGTCGCCTTTCTCGAAGAGCTGCTTGAGATTTCGATGGGTGATGTCGCTCACCTCGGCGCGGTCGGCGTCAAACGCCACGTACAACGGCGGGGCGGCCTTGGGGCGCAGCGGCTCGTATTCGCCGTAGCCGCGCGACTCCAGCAACTTGCGATCGAAATCCATGTAGACCATGCCTTCATAGACCTGGATCACCCGATCCTGCAGGCCGGCGGTGATGCCCAGCTCGTCGCGCTCGACCGAAAGAACGAGCGACGGAAATTCATGCTTGGGAATTTCGAATTCGTAGAACGCGCTGAGCGCCCGCATGGTCGCCACGATGATGCTGCTGGATCCCGACATGCCGACCAGCCGCGGGACGTTGGTTTCAAATTGGAGCGTGAAATTGCGATCGTGCAGCGTGTGCCCTTTCTTCCGGGCGAATTCGACGAATCGCTTGACGCCCGCTTTCATCAGGCGTTGACCGCCGTAGTAGCCGTAGAGCTTTTGCTCGCGGAGAAAGGCGCTGACCGAGTCGTATTTCGCGAAATCGCCGCTGGTGGGAAGGATTTCGAAGCTTGGGGTTTCCCACAGTTTGACGGTGGCGGCGTATTGTCGGATGACGAACGAGATCGTCTTGCCGAAATAACCATCGGACGGATTGCCCACCAGGCCGGCGCGGGCATAAGCGTGCGCAGTGATCATGGCGCGACACGATAAGGGCGTCGGCGGTGGGGGGCAATTGTCCGGACGAAAATCCGGCTACAATCGGGCCTATGGTGCACTTTGATTCACAAGCCGCTCAATACCTCTGTTACTTTGTCGCCGCAGTCGCGGGCGTGGCGTTGCTCGTCATCGGCCTGAAGATCGGTGATTGGCTGGCGTCTTCACGCTATCGCCAGCACATCGAGCGCAATCAGAAAGACCTGTTCACCGCGCAGGCAGGCTTCAAGAAGCTTTACGAAGGGGAGATTCACGCGATCAAGACGGAGAACGATCGGCTGAAGGCAGAGAACGAGACGTTGTCGAGCCGTGTCGAAGACTATCGGCGAAAGGCGGCCGGCTTCGGGGGGTTGTTCAACAGCGGCGGCAAGAAAGCGGACGCCATGTACGCGCTGCTGCTGGAAAACGAGGCCCTGGAAGAAGCGCTGCACAAGCAGAACACCAAGCTCAACCAGGAACGGACCGATGCGGTGCAGGAATCGCTCCGGAACATCGGCTATCGCCGGGTGCTGATGAGCCAGTTGTTGAACGATACGCGGATCAAGGAATACGTTCGGGAGATCATCGATGATGACGGACGCCTCCCTGCGCCCGCCGGTGCGGAGCCGGCCAAGCTGCCGCATCAGTGATGGGGCGGATCGATCGCGATATTCATCTCAACATTCCATGCCAGCGGGCTAATCGGCGACGAGCGGATTCGCCCGCCGGCATTTTGGCAGACCCTTTTCGCATTATTGAACGAGCCCGTTCCTTCAATCGCGACCGTTGAGGTCACGCGGGGCATGGTCGCGCTGAAAGCGCGCTTTGGGAATGGGGGCGGCATTAACGCCCTCAAGCAGGCGGGCGAGCGTACGCACTTTCGCCCGGTCGATGGGGTTGAATTGCTTGCGGTGCAATTCGCGGGTCATGACCGTGATCCTGCGGAGCTGGATCGCACCCTCGCGCGTGAGCTTCACGCGATACACGCGGCGATCGTCTTTGTCGCGCCACCGCTGAACGACGCCGCGCTCTTCCAGCTTGTCGAGCAAGCGC
>JBQCCH010000252.1:0-2544 GCA_051962375.1 Tepidisphaeraceae bacterium | reverse complement strand
CGATCGATGCCGTCATCGCGGCCATGGACGAATTCGCCGCCGCCTTCCGCGAGTCGGGGACGGCCTACCTCCGCGAGCGCGCGCTCGACCTGGCCGACGTGCGCGATCACTTGCTGCTCGCTCTCGGCGCGGTCTCCCGGTCGGCCAACCCGTCGCTCACGGAGCCCAGCGTCTACATCGCCGACGAACTGACGCCCACGCAATTTCTCGCACTGGATCGGCACTGGCTCCGCGCGATATTTTTGCGCGACGGGGGTATTACCTCGAATATGGTTATTTTGGCGCGTGCGATCGGCGTGCCCACCGTCGTCAATGTAAGCGACCCCTCCGGCATCATCTCCGCCGGCGCCACCCTCGTGGTCGACGCCGGGCTGGGCCTCATCATTGCCGATCCGAGCGAGCCGGTGCGTCGGTATTACGCGCTGGAACAGCAAAAGCTGACGCAACTGCAGGCACGCTCCGCTCGGGATCGACATCTGCCCGCCGTCACGCGGGACGGGCATCGGTTGGAAGTGGGCGTGAACATCGCGTCGGCGGAAGAAGTCGAACCGGCGATGAACGCGGGCGCCGACGGCATCGGGCTGTTCCGCACCGAGATGCTCTTCATGGACGCCGCAGCCGCGCCGTCCGAGGAGGAGCAATTTCGCATCTACGCTCAAGCCGCTCGCGACGCGGGGGGCAAGCCGGTCATCATCCGGCTGATCGATATCGGCGGCGACAAGCCGGCCGCCTACCTCAACCTTCCTTCAGAACCCAACCCTTTCCTCGGCGTGCGCGGCGTGCGGCTCTACGGCCAACTGGAATCGCTCGTGCGCACGCAACTGCGCGCGATCTTCCGCGCCGCGCCGGCGGGCGAACTGCGGCTGCTGGTGCCGATGATTTCGAACGTCGAAGAGATTCGACGGGTCCGACGCTGGATGACTGAAGTCGCCGCCGAATTGTCGGCGTTCGGTGCGGAGGTTCGCGTTCCGGCGCTCGGCGTCATGATCGAAGTGCCGGCCGCCGCGTTCGCGATGGACGCGCTGTGCAACGAAGTCGATTTTTTCAGCGTCGGCAGCAATGACCTGGCCCAATATTTCTTCGCCGCCGACCGCGGCAATGCCCAGGTCGCCGACCTTTACACCTGGGCCCAGCCCCCATTCCTTCGGCTGCTTTGCCAAATTGTCGAACAGGCCCACGCGCACGGAAAATGGGTCGGATTGTGCGGCGAGCTCGGCGATGAACCGCTCGCATTGCCCCTTCTTCTTGCGATGGGATTCGACGAAATCAGCGTGTCGGGCGTCAAGGCGCCGGCGATCAAAGCCGCCGTCCGCGCGTTGGAACGGGAACGCTGCCAGGAACTGCTGGCCCGGGCGGTGGGTGCCGCAGATCGGTTCGAACTACGCACGTTGCTCGATTCATTCGCGCCCCCGATGCCGTCATTGCCGGTCGTCTCCGCGGACCTGATTCTTGTGGATGCGCCGGCGACATCGAAGGCCGAGGCGATCAAGCTCCTGGTCGATCAACTCGCCATCGCCGGCCGCACGCAGCACCCGCAGGAGATTGAGGACGCCGTCTGGGCGCGCGAGGAGACGTACTCCACCGGATTCGGGTACGGCTTCGCGGTGCCGCACTGTAAAACCGATCACCTGTCGGCCGGCTCGATCGCACTAGCCAAGCTTGCGGAGCCGGTGGCGTGGGGCTCCATCGACGGGGCGCCCGTCGATGTCGTCATCCTGCTTGCAATCCCCGCGAAGGACCACGCCAAGAGCCACCTGCAACTCTTCGCCCGGCTGTCACGGCTCGTCATGCGCGACGAATTCCGCAACGCGCTCCGCGCCGAAAACGATCGACACCGACTGCTGGCATTGCTGGAATCCCACATGGGCATGCGACCCACGCTGGCGACTGAAGCGTGAATGATCTGAAGACAACGTCTCATCGAGCGATCCCAACGACCGACCGTAAAACAGCAGCTCCTTCGGCAAGCTCATATCGGCGAACGTTCAAACGCTCCTCCCCGGGATGGGACACCGATAGGGATCACGGGATGCGAATCGGTTGCGTGTCCGCGAGCGGCACCGGTGTAGGGGCGGCAGCGGTGCCAGGATGCGTCACACGGGAACTGCTGCTGACGGTGAATTCAAAAACGCAAACCCGCCGGGCGAACGATTTCACAGAGCGATGATCGCCCACCGCCCGGCCATGCATCATGCCGCTCCGGCGATGCCTCCTCACGCCCTCACGATGCATGTCCAAGGCTTGGCTGTGCATCCCCACGGTCTTGCGATGCATCCTCAGGCCTTCGCGATGCATCCTCACGGTTTGAGGATGCATGTTCACGGCGTGGCGATGCATGTTCATGGTCTCAGGATGCATCGTTTTCCCGCCGGAACGATGGCGGGGCGAGCCGAATCGCGGCTGGGCCCACGTGGAGCGCGTAATTATCGCCCCTGCCCGGCCGGGCGCGTATCTTGACGAAAAATTCTTGCACGAAGGTCCGCGCGAGATGTCACGTCCGCATCCCAAATCAAGCAGGTGACGAGCGCGTGCCAACGCCCAAAG
>JBQCCH010000251.1:0-4165 GCA_051962375.1 Tepidisphaeraceae bacterium | reverse complement strand
ATGGCGGCGATCGTAGCCCAGGCCGCCCGGCGGGCGATTGGTTCAACCCATGGCATTGGTGGCTTCCGGCGGGTTGGCGGCGCGCAGGGCCGACAGCCCGTGCTGTTGTAAGAGTTGCATCCCCATCATCGCCAGGCGAGGCACCCAGCCCGCCGTCACCAGTTTTACGAACGACGTGCCGGACAACGCACCGACGACGACCCCCACCGCCGCCGCCGCGCCGGTCGATGAGAGCGGGTGCTCTTTCACGATCCGCATGGGGTTCATTGGAATGGAGGCTTGCAGAAAGCGGCGTTTGGCGTCGGCCACTTCGTTATGAGGCGATTCGAATCGGAGCTTCATCCGTCCCTCCGCCAGTCGCCGGGTTTTGCGGATCAGTTCCCACGCCGAACGCATCGGGCGGCCCCGATAATTCTGACCGCGGGCTTGCCGGCTTGTGCAGGGCCCACATCACCAGCCCCGCCGCCACGCCAGCGAATGTCACGCCGATGATCGCAAATGCCGCGATGTCGCCCAGCAATCGTTCCAACAGGAGGAAGACGGCCGTCAGCATCAGCACTGCACCGATCAGGCCGAGAAATCCCGCGACGAATACTGCGGCAAGCTTAAGGCCGAGCTTCGTGATCCCATGTTGGAGGGAACGAAGCTCGGCCTCAGCCAGCTCTATCGCGGAGAGAACAAACTTCGCCAGTGTTTCCATTCGATCAGGCTCCGCGTGCAATCCATTTTGTCAATGCTGCATTCAGGGCTCGGTGGTTACCGGCGCCGAAGCAGCACGCCCAGCACCACGCCCACGCCGGCCGCGATGGCGATCGCCTGCAGCGGGTTCTTTTCAATCTGGTCCTGGACGTTGGCGAGAATATCCGTCCCGCGTTCGCGGACGCGGTGAGCGGCTTCGCTGACGTAGTCTTGGCCTTCGTGCATTTTGCCTTTGACGGTGTCGGCGACGCGAACCGCCTCATCTTTGAGGTGGCTGAACTGATCGGCGGCTTGGCCTTTCAGGTTCTGGTATTGCTCGGCGGCTTGGCCCTTGAGGTTGTTGTACTGCTCGGCGGCCTGGCCGGCGACGGCCTTCGCCTGGTTGGCGCCACGGTTGAGAATGTCTTCTGAGGTTGCCATTTCGATCTCCTTTGCACTCACTATTGCGGGCCCCGGACACAAAATCGCTAAACCTTGTGTGAAAACGAAATCATATTCGAAACGCCCGAATCGGACGCGAAAGAAATCCTCAGATGAGAAGGATTTAACGCGTCACTCAAGTCAAGTTTAGGCACGGTCGTCAGACTTAGCGCATCGCTTTTGGAGGGAATTCGTCTCGTACCGAACATGCAGTGACAGTCGTTGTGAAGGGATCGAGCGTTCCTTCGGCGGGTCGGCGCTTTCACGGTCACGTGGAGCGCCGGCCCTTTTTTGTTGATGCCGCAAATGGGCGTCCTGCCAGAGCGTTGCGACGGGTTGCAACGCGCGTCTACCGAGCCGCGATTTTGCATTCTCCGGTCGCTTCCCTTATTTATGTCCTATGACCCAGCCCGAAGTCATCCCGATTCTGGATTTTGGCTCGCAGTACGCCCAACTCATCGCGCGGCGCGTCCGCGAAAAAGGCGTCTACAGCGAACTCGTCCGCCCGGACATCTCCGTCGACGCCCTGCGCCAGTTGAACCTGAAGGGCATCATCCTATCCGGCGGGCCCAGCAGTGTTTACGAGGCGAACGCTCCCCGCTGCGATCCGAAGCTGTTTGACCTGGGCGTGCCGGTCCTGGGGATTTGTTATGGAATGCAGCTGGCCGCCCAGCTTCTGGGGGGCGATGTCAAGCCCGCCAAATCGCGTGAATACGGGCGCGCTCACCTGCGGATCAAGGCCGATCACCCGTTCGTTCGAGGCCTGCCGCAGGACACGACCGTCTGGATGAGCCATGGCGACCAGATCCATGAGCTGCCCGGCGATTTTGAGCCGCTGGCCACCACCGAAACCTGCCCGTACGCGGCCGCCCGTCACAAGACCAAGCCGTTTTATGGCGTGCAGTTTCACCCGGAAGTCACCCACACGCCCCGCGGCGATGTCCTGTTCCACAATTTCCTGTACGAAATCTGCAAATGCACCGGCGACTGGACGATGAGCAATTTCATCGACCATGCCGTCGACAACATCCGCAAACAGGTCGGCAGCCGTCGGGTGATCTGCGGCCTGAGCGGCGGGGTCGATTCCTCGGTGGCGGCGGCGCTGATCCACAAGGCGATCGGCGATCAGCTCACCTGCATCTTTGTCGACAACGGCCTGCTGCGCAAGAACGAGCGGTCGGTCGTTGAGACGATGTTCCGAGACCACTTCCACATCGACCTGCGCGTCAGCGATTCCAGCCGCGAATTTTTGTCGGCCCTGGAGGGCGTCACCGATCCGCAGCAGAAGCGCATCATCATCGGCAAGGAATTCATCGATTCGTTCAAGCGTGAAGCCGCCACCATCACGGATGCGGCTTTTTTGGCCCAGGGCACGCTGTATCCTGACGTGATCGAATCCGGCCACGGGTACGCGGGCACGGCGGCGAACATCAAGCTGCACCACAACGTCGGCGGCCTGCCGGCGGAGCTGGGGTTTGAACTCGTCGAGCCGCTGCGCGAGCTGTTCAAGGACGAAGTGCGAAAAGTAGGCACCGCGTTGGGCCTGCCCGATACGTTGGTGTGGCGCCACCCCTTCCCGGGCCCGGGGCTGGCGGTCCGCGTGATCGGCAACATCACCGAAGAACGCCTGCGCGTGCTGCGCGACGCCGACGAAATCGTCCTCGAAGAACTGACGGCCAACAACCTGTACCGCAAAACCAGCCAGGTCTTTGCCGTGCTGTTGCCGATCGGCACGGTGGGCGTGATGGGCGATGCGCGCAGCTACGACAGCGTGGTGGCGATCCGCGCCGTCGAAAGCCAGGATTTCATGACGGCCGACTGGGCCCGCATTCCGTTCGACGTGCTGGCCACCATGAGCAACCGCATCATCAACGAAGTGCGCGGCGTGAACCGGGTCGTCTACGACATCAGCTCGAAGCCGCCCGCGACGATTGAGTGGGAATAAGGGCCGCCGCGGGGCGTTCTGCAGCGTTGCTCTTTGCTGCCAGTCGATTCAGCCGGGCAGTCGATTCAGCCGGGCGATCGATTCGTTTGAGCGATCGATCGGGTCGCTCAATGAATCTCCACCACGCGCGACGCTTCGCGGCGCGGGGCGACGTGCAGATCAAAATCCAGATCGACCCGGTCGGCGGCGAAGCGCTCGCGCACGGTGCGCATCGCCAGTTCCGGGTCATTGCGCTGCTCGCTCAAGTGCCCGAGCATGACGGCCTTGAACGGGCGATTGCGCCGCCGCCGGGCCTGGGCGAGCACGCCGGCGGTCTTTGGATTGCTCATGTGATAATGGCTCGCGTAATTCGGGAAACGCCGGAGCAATTCCGGGTCGTGGTTCGATTCGATGAAGACAAAGTCCGCATCCACCAGGTTCTCGCAGATGGCATCGGGCGAATGAAAATCGGTGCAGATCACGACCTTCACGCCGCCGCAGCGAATGACGAAGCCATAGGTCGGGCAGCCCGGCTCGTGCGGGAGCGCGACGGGCTGAACGTCGAAACCGCCGATGCGGAACGGGATCGTGCCGAAGGGGCGGATGCATTCGATCCGGCACGGCGACTTGGCGTGCTTGCGATGCACGTGCGGCATGACATCCATGTGGCAATGGACCGGCGTGCCATGCTCTTCTAGGACCCGCAGCGACGAATAGCAGATGTGATCGCCGTGCGCATGCGACACAAGGACGGCGCTGGGCGAGCGCGGATAGCCGCCGAGCAAGGCACGGCATTCTTTCTGGGTCTTGATGCCGCAATCGATGAGGATCGACGCGTCATCGCTAAAGAGCATGACACAGTTTCCGCTGCTGCTGGAACGTAACGATTGAAATCGGAGTGGCACGACGCGCGAAATTCTCCCGCGCGCGGCCGGATTTTCAAGCGACATTTCTTACACGATCCAGAAGAGCAGGATCACCGCCAGGCAGACGATCGCGGCGACGATCACCCACTTCGCGGGGCGCGTCGCCTGGTCGTGCGTCAGGTAGTGGCCGCAGCGCGGGCATTGGTCGGCGTCGGGGTAGACGGCTGCGCCGCAGCTTGGGCAAACCTCGTCGTCG
>JBQCCH010000250.1:0-2067 GCA_051962375.1 Tepidisphaeraceae bacterium | reverse complement strand
CGTGTGCAGCGTGCCTTTGAGAAACCGCATCGCTTCATACCAGTGCGCCGCGGTCGGCCGAAGCGATCGCAGCGGCCAGGCAAATGCCTGCTCAAAGAGATCGGCCACCTGCGGCGGAAGCGCGGCGAGCGGCAGCGTGTGAGGCGGCGCCTGCATCTGGCGCAACGCCGCGCCTCTGCCGAACGCGAAGCGCCCTTCGGCGATCGCCTTCTCGATCGGCATCTCCCCGGCGCCGCCAAATCGCCCGGCGAACGGGTGACGTCCCATGAACAGCAAGTGGAAGATCAACAGCGCCAGGCCGAAGTTGTCGTGGTCGCTGGTGCGGTGCACGTCGCGAAAGGCGATCCCCTGCAGCTCGGGCGGCGTGTACTGCGGCACGCCCACGACGCACGGAAAGGTGGTGTGACCGTCGGTGACCTGGAAAGAGTCGCAATCGATCAGCCGCACCGTACCCTGGCGCGAGACGAGCACGCCGCTCTGGTTGACGTCGCCGACGATGTGGCCCGCGTGGTGGATCGTTTCGAAGGCGGCGGCGCAGTTCATCGCGACGTGGACGAGAAACGACCAATCGGCCTGCGCGAAATGCTGGCGGCGCTGGGCGGGGCTATAGAGTTCGTGGATTTCACGGTGGCCGCTGACGCGCGGGAGCATGAGCCCCACGAGCGGCCCGGATGGACTGCGGTGCAGCGTGCCGAGCGGCCAGGCGGCGATTCTCAGCAGCGCTTCGCCGCCGAGCCGCGCCATCGCGTTGAATTTGGCGGCACGCAGCGGCTCGACCGATTCGTGATACACCTTGGCGACGCGCTCCGGGTGATCGGCGACGATGAAGACCGCCCCCTCACCGCCGCGGCCGATCTCGGTGCCGAGCGCGATGCGGCGGCCGCGATGATCATACAGGGCGGTCGACATGATCGATGGCCGCGGGCTCGGCGCGCGTGGCGAGCATGAGGGTTTTGTCGTCGTCCGTGCGCGCGTTGACGGCCGGCGAATTCAGGAACTGCTGTAGCGGCGCGAGCAGCTGCTCGGTCGTCTCGCATTGGCGCAGCGATTGAAACATCGGCTCAAAGAACGGGGCGTGCACCGCTTTTTCCGCCAGCCGCAGCGCCAGGTTCTGCAGGCCGTCGGTCATGAGCGCCACTTCCGCGGCGGCCGTCGGGTGGATGCGGCACTGCAGTCGATCCACGTAAGACGGGGCGCTGACGAAGTAAGTGGTATTCGAATATTCGCCATTATCCGGCCAGAAGACGTGCCGCAGGTCGGCCTGCTCGCGGTAGACGATCACGCCGTCGCCGACTTGCGCGAATCCGCAGGAATCGGGCCCGAGCACCGCCAGGAGCAACGTGCTGGAGAGCTCGCGCGGCGGCGCCTGCAACAGATCGGCCATCGCGAGCACCGCCCGGTGTGCGGCCGCGAAACCGTCGCGAAGGAGTTGCTCATCGAGCGACGCCCCCTGCGCGAGCGCCGCGGCCACAGCCTCCACCACCGCGGCCGAAGCGGCGGCGGCGCCTTGTTCGGCGAATTGCGCGCTGCCCGCGCCGTCGGCGCAACTCAGCACCAGGAACACGCCGGCCGGTGATTCGACACGCTGCGCGTGCGTCGCATCCTGGCACGGCAGATCGCGCTCGATGTGCGATGTGCCGGCGGCACTGGCAAAGATCAGCTTCCACGGATCCACGTTCATCCCCTGGCCGCTCATACTTCGGCCCAGCCGTCGGGGGTTTTGGGGTTTGTCAGCGGCACTTGGTCGCCGGGCGTGGAGCGCGAGACGGATTTCTGCGAGTTCGACAACCACTGGAACAACTCGCGGAAGCGCAGCCCCTTGAGCTTGAGCGGCTCGCGCACGGAGATCTGGCGCAGCGTGTCGAGGTTGGCGCCTTCGACGCCCACGCAGAAGAAGGAAAAGGCTTTGGCGGATTCGCCTTCCTTCACGCGGGCTGCCGCGGTTTGCCAGGTGTCGGTGGGGGCGCCGTCGGTGATGAGAAAGACCCACGGGCGATAAAACGCGATGCCGTTCTCGCGGTATTGCTGCTTGCGCTGGGCGATCAGGTCGAGCGCTTTTTCGATGGC
>JBQCCH010000249.1:0-4956 GCA_051962375.1 Tepidisphaeraceae bacterium | reverse complement strand
CCCGCGCCCAGCAGCATTGCTCCCACCGTCGGCTCGGGCACGCTCGTCACGTTCAGCAAGACGCTCGGCAATTGCGTCGCCGAATCCGTGCCCAGCGCAAACTGGTACGCATACGCCGGCGACAGCCCGGCCGCCGTCCAGGTGCTCAGCAGGTCCGCGTTCGTCAGCAGCCCGCTGTAATCGATCAGCGAATAGCTGCCCGCCCCAAAGCCGTTCGCCATCGTCACATTGACGGCCACGCCCGAGCCCAGCGAAAGGGTGCCGGTGGTGAGCAGATCGCTGTTGCTCCCCAGCGTCATCGCCAGCTCGCTTGCCGCATTCAGCACCAGCCCGGCCACCGTTTGATCGTGCCCATTCAGGTTGAACGTCAGCCGGCCCGCCGCGGGCGCGAGCGTCAGCACCGTCCCGCTCGGCAGGGCGTCATCCACCCCCAGACGAAAGATCGCCTGGTTCCCATTGCCGCTGCTCAGGGTCGTGTTCCCGGCATACGTATTCTGCGCATTGAACACGGCCGTAAACGTGTGGCTGTTCTTCAGGCCTCCCTCGTCATTGAAGGCCAATCCCCCCGCGCCGGTGATCGGGGCATTGAATTGGATCGTCTCGCGGACGCCGTAAGCGCCGATCGTGGTATTGCCCGCCAACGTCACGCCGCCGGCGAGATTGACGGTATAGATGTTGCCGTTGTTGAACACCAGCGCGCCGCGCGAGCCGGCCGCACCGCTGCCGGACAATGTGAAGGGATTGGCGAACGTCTGCGTGCCGCCGCTGACATATCCGTCCAGCTCCAGCGTGCCGCCGGCGCTCACGGTCACGCGGCTCGCGCCAGGCAGGCCGGCCGTGTTCGTGAACTTCAGCGTGCCGCCGATCACGCGCGTGTCGCCGACGTAGGTGTTGGCTGCACTGTCGGTCAGCGTGTTGACGCCCGATTTGGCGAACCCCATCGCGCCGCTCAGTGACGCGCCATAGGCGAACGCCGCGGTCGTGGTGTCGATGCCCAGCGACGATCCGCCGTCAAACGTCCCGGCGTCGGCCAGCGCGTTGATCTGCGCCGCCGTCCACTCGCTCGCGCCGCCGGCGTTCACCGTCATCGTCGCGCCAGAGCGAACCGCGACGCCGCCGGCCGCCGCGTAATTCGGCAACGCGCCCGCGGACGCCGCCTGCAACGTGCCGGCCGCCACGATCGTCCGGCCGGCATACGTGTTCGCGCCCGACAACGTCAGCTTGCCCAGGCCCGCCTTGGTAATCGTGGCAGTGCTGCCGGTGATGGGCGCGGCGATCTCGGCATCGACATTGGCGGTCAGCACCGGATCGCCAGCGCTGCTGCTCACCAGCGTCAGCCCCGCCGAGCCGGCCGCCGTGATCTGGTAATGCCCGCTCGCAGCCGCGTTGAACGTCAGGCTGTGCGCCGTCACCCCATCGGCCGAAAACGTCGGCCCCGTGGTGCCGTCAATCTTCGGGCCGCTGCTGACATTGGTCGCGGTGATCGTCACCACGCCCGCCGCGCCCGTCCCATTGCCGAACGTCACATCGTTCTGCATCGTGTTGTCCCACTGGTAATTGAAACCGGTGGCCGCGCTGTAAAAATTCGTGCGTTGGATATCCCACACGCCCGACCCATCGCTGACGCCGCTCGTCAGAATATTGGCGTCCCAGGTCATCGCCGTCGGCGCGGCGGGGGTTGAAAAGTTGAACGATGGATCGCCCTTGACGGAACGAATCGTCGACAGAATGAAATTCTTCTGCGGATTGGTCGGCGTATGGATGAAGCCGTTGCTCGATGCGCCGTACGTTGCGCCCACCACGTACCAGACATTCTTCACCTGCTCAAACATCGGGCCGCCGCTGTCGCCGGGCGCGGTGCTCGCTTCGTACACACTGGAAGTGGCGCTGGTGTTGCCGTTGTCGAAATAGAGAAATGGATTGGAATACTCGCGCACCACATTCGTGCCGGCATGAAGCGTGCCGTCGTACGTCAGGTTCGCGCCGCCGTTCGCGGATTGCGACACCGTGCCGTGCCCGCCGAGCCCGACGAGCCAAACCAGATTGCCCGCTTCGCCTCCCATGAATCCCGGCGCGGTGTTGGCGCCGCTGGCATTGCTGGCGAGGTGAACCAGCGCCATGTCGGAATTCGGATCGGTGTAGACGGTGCCGGAAATGCCCTTGAAGGTCGCCGTCGTATAGCCGGTGACCACATGCTTGGCCGTGAGCACCCAGTCCGGCAGGATCAGCGTGGCGGTGCCGTATTCGTTCTTCGCGCCGTTGAAAACCTGGCCCGCGCCGGAAAACTGCTGCTGGGTCGCCAGTCCCTTCGCGGTGGCTTCCGATTCGTCATTGCGATACACGATCGCCCGTGCCGGGGCCGGCAACTGCAACAGCGTCACCCACGCGACGACCGGCAGCGCCATCGACATCGCCCGCGTCCACGAGCCTTCGCGTTCATTCTCTAGCCACATCCGTCACCTCCGCCTGGGTCAAACACGGCACTTCATGCCGAGCCCGATACTCTGAAACACGCGGCCGCCAATCCGCACGCCGATTTCTGAAATTCGTCCGCCAAATCCGCTGCTTCAAACTCCGCTCGACAAACAGGTTTCTCGTGGTACTCTAGTGCGTTCGGCGAGGTTTGGGAAGAAAAACCTGAAATTGGCGGCCGGGCCGGCGGATCGGTAGGGTGTTCGGTCGGCGGACGGTCGGGGAGACATGCTATGACAAAAATCGTGATTGCCATCATCGCGGGCGCAGCCGCTGCGTTGGCGGGTGCGGCGGAAGGGGCCTTTGTCCATCCGGGCATTTTTACCAGCCAGCAGGAACTGGAGCGCCTCCAGCACCGCGTGGCGGCGGCCGATCCCGACGACGCCACGTATGCCGGCTATCTCAGCACGATGCGGACGAAGTTCGCGGACGTGAAGTTCGTCCCCCAGCCCATCGCCCGCCCGAAGCGCCTGGGGAAAAAAGAGCTCGATCCTCCCGTCTTCCAGCGCGATTCGGCCATGACCGCGTACACCCTGGCGCTGAAGTGGGCCGTCACCGGGGATGCGGCCGCACGCGACAAGGCGATCCAGATCATGAACGCCTGGGCCGACGTGTTCGAAAAGAACGAAGGGGACGAAAACCGCTTTCTCGATTCGGCGTGGGTCGTCACCGTCTGGTGCGCCGCCGGCGAACTGATCCGCCACGCCGACTACCACGGCCAGCACGCCGATTGGCCGACCGAGCGTGTGCAAAAGTTTCAGGCGATGATCCGCCATCTGGAAGCCGAAAGCTCGCAGATCATCGTTCGTCCGTTTAACCCGGTGAGCAACTGGGGAACCTCCGCCATGCTCGGCGACATGGCGGCGGGCGTGTTTCTGGACGATCCCGCCCTTTACGACCGCGGCCGCGACGCGCTGCTGAAATACATGCCCGACATCATCAAGCCGCAGGGGTATTGCAACGAGATCTTCCGCGATCCGTGGCACGGCATTGTCGCGCTCAGCGGCACGATCCAGGCGGCCGAGGTGGGGCGGCACCAGAATGATTTGTCGATCTACCATGCCCGCTACGAGGGGCAAGCCGATCCGCGGTTGCTGATCGCCCTGCGCTGGTACGCCGACCCATTGCGCGGCAAGCCCGTGCCGGTGCCGCCGATGGGAGGGCCCCGAGGCAAGACGCAGCCGTGGGCGTTCATCGCGGACCATTCCTCGCGCAACACCGGCGGCTTTGAGATGGCGCTGAACTTCTACGAATGGATCGAGCGGGCCCAGGACTTGGACGGCTTCCGCGACGCGGTCCTGCGCACCTATCGGCCGTCGGGCCAGGACAATTCATTGTTCATTGAATCCGACACCCTCACCCATGCGAACCTGAACAAGCCGCCCGCCCCCTGACCCAACCCCGCCGCGCCCACCCTGCGCCGCGGTCACCGTGCGCCGCCGGGGCGAGCGTTGCTGAAATTCGGCTTGTCATTTCAAGTACCACGTGATATTAATGCGGCAGAGCGATTTCGGCGTCCGCCGGTGTCGGGCCCTCGGAGCGTGGATGACCCTTGACTTGATCAGCGAACTCAAACGGCAGCAGGCGGGGGCCCACCTCGCGATTGGCGTCCCCCGCAGGTCGCCGGTTACAGTTTCGCCCATGCGTGGACCTGTAACCGCCGAAAAACTCGCTAAAAAACTGGGCCTCTCTCGCGCGACGGTGTCGATCGTCCTTCGGGGCGACGCCGAGCGTCGAAAAATCTCCGGCAAGACGACCCAGCGCGTCCTTGATGCGGCCCGCGAATTCAATTACGTGCCCAACCAGGCCGCCCGCATTCTTCGGCGGCAGCGAACGGACATCATCGGGGTCATCCTCCCCGATTTTCGCCTCGACTGGGCCGAACGCGTGATGGACGGCATGCTCGACGTGCTCGGCCACACGCCGTACTCGCCCTTCGTTGCGATCCATCGCTTTCGCCCGGAACTGTTCCGCAAGGAAGTTCTCTCCGCACTGCAACGCCGTGACGACGCGATCATTTGCTATCCGCTGCCGGAGATGAACGACGTCTTCGACCAGGTGCGAGCGATCGGCATTCCGCTGGTCTTCATCGGCGACCGGCCGCTCGACTACACGCACGCCAGTTGGGTCGTCTGGGACGCCGGCGCCGCCGCCAGCGCGGCCGTCCGGCATCTGGTCAGTGTCGGCCGAAAACGCATCGGATTCCTGGGGATGGATTACCCGATGAAGATGAGCCAGGCTCGCTACAAGGCTTACCGCGCGGTGCTGAAGGAGGCGAACCTCCCCATCAATCCCGAGTGGATTTCCATGCCCTCTTCCGAGACGGCATACCAGGAGATCGTGGAATCGGGGCTCGACAAAATCTTCGCCGGCGCCGGGCCGAAGCCAGACGCCTTGTTCGTGCTCAATGACGGCACCGCGCTGCCGGCGCTCGAGAGCCTGCGGCGGCGGGGCATCCGCGTGCCCGAGGACGTCGCCGTCATC
>JBQCCH010000248.1:0-2562 GCA_051962375.1 Tepidisphaeraceae bacterium | reverse complement strand
GCCGGCCCTGCTCCATCGCCGTTGACGCCAGAGCGGGGAAGCCGATGACATCGCCGACGGCATAAATGTGCGGGACGGCCGTCTGGTAGTGCTCGTTCACGTGCAGGCGTTCGCGGTCGTCGGCGGTGAGGCCGGCGTTTTCCAGGTGCAACGCGCCGGTCGTGCCCTGGCGGCCGACCGCATAAAGCAAAGTCGCGGCCCGCAACGTTTTGCCCGATTCCAGCACCGCCTGCACGAGCGGCTCGTTATAAACGCCCGGCGTCGGCGCCAGCCGTTCGATCTTCTGCACCTTCTCTCCCATGCGCAGCGTGATGCCCGAGCGGCGCATCGTGTACATCAGGGCTTCGGCGATTTCGTGATCGAGGAAGCCGAGCACTTCCTGGCGTCCTTCGACGAGCGTCACCTTCACGCCCAGCGCCGACATCATGCAGGCGTATTCCGTGCCGATCACGCCGCCGCCGACGACGATCATGCTCTTGGGGAGCGAGCCGATCTTAAGCAGGGCATCGGAGCAGAAGACGGTCTTGTCATCGAACGGCACATTCGCCGGCCGCGCCGGACGCGTGCCGATCGCCAGCACAAACTTGTCGGCCGAGATCTGCTCGGTGTCGGACGGGCGTTTCACGTCGATGACGTTCGGCGACACGAAGGAGGCTTCGCCCCAGACGAGCTCGATCTCATTCCGGTCGAAATATTCGCGGACCAACTGCAGCTCGTGGTGGATGACGCGCTGGGAGACGAAGATGAGGTCGTCGATCGTGATGTGCTTCTTGACGCGGGCGTTTTCCCCGAACAGGCCGACCTTGGAGGAGCCGGTCAGGTGAAGGACGGCTTCGCGCAGGGCCTTGGAGGGGATGGTGCCCGTGTTGACGGCGGCGCCGCCGAGGACGGATTTTTTTTCGATGACGCAGACTTTTCGCCCGAGCTTGGCGGCCTGGATCGCCGCCTTTTGTCCCCCGGGGCCCGAACCAATCACGACGCAGTCAAAATGTCTCATAAGCTCTCTTCGGCGAACGCGGTGGGTTCATCCTACGGATGACGAGCCCGCTGTCGACCGCGTTCGCCCGAATCGGGCCTGTCAGATTGACACCCGACCCCGCCGGACTGTCAGCCTGACAGCAAATTGACGGCCGCCGACCGAAAGTGGGGGTTCTGCAAGTGGCGATGAGGAATGTGGTTAGATCAAACGCCCGCGAACGCGATTCTGGCGCGCCGCTTGTATGGGGAGGGTGCCCGTGGCCTTTTGAGGCGGGGCGGATACGGAACGATTTTACTTTGCTCTCTAAGGAGTTTTCGATGGCCGCCAAGATGCTGTCTTTTGATGCTGAAGCCCGTAAATCGCTGTTGGAAGGCGTGACCAAACTCGCCCGGGCCGTGAAAGTGACCCTCGGGCCGCGTGGTCGCAACGCCGTGATTGACAAGGGTTGGGGCTCGCCCACGATCACCAAGGACGGCGTGACCGTCGCCGAGGAAGTGGAGCTGTCGAACAAGTTCGAAAACATCGGCGCCAAGCTGGTGAAGGAAGCCGCTTCTAAGACCAGCGACGTCGCCGGCGACGGCACGACCACCGCCACCGTGCTGGCCGAAGCCATCTTCCGCGACGGGTATAAGGCAATCGCCTCCGGCGTGGACGCCATGGCGCTGGCGCGCGGCGTGCGCAAGGCCGTCGAAGCGGTGACGGCCGATCTCAAGCGGCAATCGAAAAAGGTCAACGGCAAGGCCGACATCCAGGCCGTCGCCACCATCAGCGCCAACAACGACCCCGAAATCGGCAAAATTATGGCCGACGCGTTTGAGAAGGTCGGCAAGGATGGCGTGATCACCGTCGAAGAAGGCAAGTCCCTCTCGACCGAAGTCGATGTCGTGGAAGGCATGCAGTTCGATCGCGGCTACCTGAGCCCGAACTTCATCACCGACACGGACAACCTCACCGTCGAATTCGAAAAACCGCTCATCCTGATCTATGAAGACAAGATCAGCTCCATCACCAAACTGCTCCCCTTGCTGGAAAAGATCCAGAAGGTGAAAAAGCCGCTGCTGATCATCGCCGAAGACATTGAAGGCGAAGCCCTGAGCACCCTGGTCGTGAACAAGCTTCGCGGCATCCTGAATGTCGCGGCCGTCAAAGCCCCGGGTTATGGCGATCGCCGCAAGGCCATGCTGGAAGACATTGCCGTCCTCACCGGCGGCAAGGCGATCATGAAGGATCTGGGCATCGAGCTCGACAAGGTCGAACTGGAGCACCTCGGCACGGCCAAGAAAGTCACGATCGACAACGACAACACCACGATCATCGAAGGCGCCGGCGAGACGAAGGACATCCAGGGCCGCATCGAGCAGATCCGCCGCGAGATCGGCATCACCACGAGCGATTACGATCGCGAGAAGCTGCAGGAACGCCTGGCGAAATTGGCCGGCGGTGTGGCGCAGGTGAATGTCGGTGCCGCGACCGAAACGGAAATGAAAGAGAAGAAGGCCCGCATCGAGGACGCCCTGCAGGCGACCCGCGCGGCCGTCGAGGAAGGCGTTGTCGCCGGCGGCGGCGTGGCGATGATCCGCGCC
>JBQCCH010000247.1:0-11171 GCA_051962375.1 Tepidisphaeraceae bacterium | reverse complement strand
GGGAGGCGCGGCCATTGCATTGGTGGGCCGGGTGGTGTCGGGGCCGGCTTGGTCGTCGTGCGGTTCGGGGACGGCGGCCGCGTTGCGCGGGATCGCGTCGCCGGGCGATTCATCGGGGAGCTTCGGGGCGTCCGGCTTTTTGGAGGGGATTGATGACGGCTGCTGCTTGTCGGGCTTGCCGGGGGCGGATTTTGCCTCGGCCGCAGGAGTGCCGCTGGCGCTGGCGTCGCTGGTGGCGGCCAGCAGGTTGCCCGCGCTGTCGAACGCCAGGGCCGAGATTTCTTCCTCCGGCGCGTTCAGCAGGATGTAGGGCTTGTCGCTTTTCGGATCGATGCGGTAGACAAGGCCCTCCTTATCGCAGCCGGCGTAGAGCGTGCCATCATGACCAGCGAGCAGGCACAGCACGTTGTCGCCGCTGAGTTGGGCGAGGCGCTTGTGCTGCTTGTTGGCATCGACCTCGTAAACGCCACCCGTGGGCCCGGTGGCCAGCAGGAGCTTGTCGCTCTGCGGGACGATCGACCAGATGTAGCGGACGCCCTCTTCTTCGAAGAGGGTTTCGGGCTGAGCGCCGGGCTTGTCGAGGCGGACGAGTTGCGCCTTTTCGCCGCCGACGCCGATGAGCAGGCGCCCCTGGGCGTCGTAGGCGAGGCTGGTGATGGTCTGGTTCTCGAATTTGGCGAGCGACTGCAGCTTGCCGTCTTTCAGCTTCAGCACTTCGCCGTCGGGAAACGCGCTGAAGACGATGCCGCCGTCGGGCGCTTCGGCAAGCGCCTGGATGGCGTCGACGTGCTTGTCCTTGGGGAGCAGGGCGTCGACATCCCGCGAGAGGCGGAGCTGGCCGTGATTGGTGGCGACCAGATTGGTGAGCGTGCCCTTGTTGAAATCGTCGGCGGTGGTTTGGGTCCAGTACTGCGTTTTGACGGCCCACGCCGGCGCGACCGCGCTCAGCACCAACGCAACGGCGGCGATCGAACGAGTGTGCCTCATGCCGCCAAACGTACCGCAGACGTCGGCGGCATTTCAAATGGCCGCATTAATTCGCAGGTTTAGATCGTGGTCTGCAACTGGTCGTGCAGGCCGCGCACGGTCATTTGCATGGTGGGATGCAGGGCGTCGGGCGCGATCTGCATGAGCGGCTCAAGCACGAACGCGCGCTGGTGCATCATGGGGTGGGGCACGATGCAGTGGTCGCTGGAGAGAATCTTGTCGCCGTAGAGCAGCAGGTCAAGATCGATGACGCGAGGCTCCCAGCGCTGCCGTCGATCGCGGCCGAGGCGATTTTCGATGGCGTGCAGTTCATCGAGCAGCGCGTGGGCGCCGAGCGATGTTTCGAGTGCGATCGCGCCATTCAGGAACGGCGGCGATCCCTCGGGGCCGCCCACCGGGGCGGTTTCGAAGAGCGAGGAGAGGCGGGTGATCGAAATTTGCGGGTGGATGGAAAGCTGCTGGACCGCGGAGTAACAGTATCGCGCCCGGTCGCCCAGGTTCGAACCGATCGCAACGTACGCCGCCACGCTGTTGCCGTTTCTCATGGAAGCGATTGTAGCGTAACGCATTGCGGATTGAGAGGCCGCCGGCGCGTGAATTGGCTTACGGATTTTCGAAGACCAGGTCATGGTCGATCGACTTGCCGCTTGTGTAAAAGCGGGCGCGGATCACGGATTCCTGCGGCGGACGCAGGACGATGTCGGGCAGGGGTGATTTTTTGTGATCGAAGTAGAGCTCGTTGCTCGACCAGGGTTGGCCGTTGATGTTGCAGAGGACCGTCATGACGTTTTCGTCACGGCTCTGCTCGTCGCCGACGCGTTTTTCAGACAGATGAAACTGCCCCTTGGCGAGGTAATCGCGAAGGTCGTCGATTGACTTGAAGACCATGCCGTCGCGCTGGAACAGGCGGACAACCTCGGCCAATTTGCTGACGCGATCGCTGTAGACGGCCATGGGCGTGGGGCCGGCGGAACGGGCCCATTCCTTAAAACGCTGCTCGAAGCCGTCGATGTTGGGCGAAAAATTGGCGGCGAAAGCGGTCTGGGCATTTTTGCCGGAGTGAAGGTCGCGCAGCCAGTTGATCAGCCGGCGTCGATAGCGCGGGCGGCCGGCGTCGTCGGTGTCGAAGATCAGGAACTGTGTCATCGCCCAAGCCTGGTTGTACTGGGCTCGGCCGAGGTTGAGGTCGGACATGCGGGCCTGGAATTGCTCGCGCGACATCGTCAGGAAGGTGCGAAACGGGACGAATCGGTTGCTGTTCAGATCATTCCGCAGATCACGCAGGCGGCCCGGGGGAACTTGTCCGAGGATGAAGCGGTTGCCGGTCCAGACGCCTTCTTCAAAAATCTGGGCGAGGCCCTCATCGAGCCAGATGGGCATGTTTTTGGAAATCGCGCTCCAGGCGAACTGGTGGAATGCCTCATGCTGGAGCGTTTTGCGAAGCCCGTCGCGGCCGCGGAGTTCTTCGAAGCCGGCGAGCGCGTGCAAGGCGGGAATGAACATGCCGGCCGTGTTCGGAAGGCTGTTGCCGGTGAATTTCTGGTAGTCGGCGCGTTTTTCGAAGAGATAGACGTCGAACTTGGTCTGCGAGGGGAGTTCAAAATCCGCAAGGCGGCGGGCGTATTCGCCGAACATGGCGTCGAGCCGACGGGCGTAATCCTGCGTGACGGCCGGTTCGAGGTCGGAATGAATGCGGTAGTGCTGGGATTCAAAAACGCTGGGCTGTCCCGCGAACGCCGGCGCGGCGGCGCAGAGGCACGCGGCGACGAACGCTCGACGTGCGGGGCCGGGGCGGACTGACGAAGATGGGCAGGCCCGCGGGCTCGACAACACACCCATTGGCCTACGCAATTTGTAATCCCTCATCACAACTCTATCATTGTCGGACTTTCGGCCCTTATGAGTTTACAAGACGCTAGCATCTACGAGCAGGAACGTCGCGCCAAGGTTCAAAAACTGCGCGATTTAGGCATCGACCCCTTCGGCCAGCGCACGCCCGGCGTGACGGCCCTGGCGGAGGTGAAGGCCCTTTACAAGCCTGAAATGAGCCATGATGGCGGCCCCGTGTGCAGGGTGGCCGGGCGGATCATGCTCAAGCGCGACATGGGGAAGCTGTCGTTTTTGACGATCCGCGACGCCTCGGGCGATTTGCAGATCGGCATCGACAAAAAGCGCGTCGATGAGCAAAGCTGGGAAGTGCGCAACCTGCTGGACCTGGCCGACCAGATCGTGGTCGAGGGGCCGTTGGGGATCACCAACAAGGGCGAAGTCACGGTGTGGGCGAACCACGTGCAGATGGCGGCGAAGTCGTTGCTGTCGCCACCGGCGAAGCATGAGGGGTTGCAAGACCTGGAGCAGCGCTATCGCCAGCGGTACGTTGACCTGTGGGCCAACCCGGACGTGATGCGGCTGGCGCGGCAGCGGATTGCGATCATCGACGAGATGCGCAAATTCCTGAGCGGCCGAGGGTTTATCGAAGTCGAAACCCCGATGCTGCAGCTGATCCACGGCGGCGCGGCGGCGAAGCCGTTCAAGACGCACCACAACGCGCTCGATCTGCCGCTGTTCATGCGGATTGCCCCGGAGCTTTACCTGAAGCGCTTGCTCGTGGGCGGGATGCCGAAGGTGTTTGAGATCAATCGCAATTTCCGCAATGAAGGCATCAGCCCGCGGCACAACCCGGAATTCACGATGCTGGAAGCCTACGAGGCGTTCGGCAACTGGGAAACGATGGCGGAACTGGTCGAGGAAATGATCTGCACGATCGCCCAGAACGTGCTGGGGACGCTGGTCATCTCCCACAAGGATGCCGATGGGAATGAGATCAAGCGGATCGACCTGTCGCAGCGGCCGTGGCGGCGAGCGACGATGGCGGAGCTTGTTGAAGAAAAAACGGGCTGGGCGTTCGATCAAACGTCGCTGACCAACCACGGCCATGCTTTGAGCAAGGCGCTGCACCTGTATGACAGCGACGGCATCAACGCGCTGTCGCGGGCGGCGGCGGGTCTGCAATTGACCGAGGCCGAGCAGCGGGCGGCCGATCGGATCAAGGCGTTTGAATCGCACCTCGGCACGCTCTCGCCGGCCGAGCAGTTGGTGGAGCTGTACGAAAAATTGGTCGAGCCGAAGCTGATTAATCCCTGCTTCGTGACGCGGGTGCCGAGCGTGATCATTCCGCTGGCCAAGCGGTGCGCGGATGCGCCGTTCTTCGCCGACGTGTATGAGTTGGCGATCAATGGGCAGGAGATTTCGCCGGGCTACACCGAATTGAACGACCCGGACGTGCAGGCGGAGAATTTCCGTCATCAAGTGGGTGACAAGGAAGAACAGCAGCAGGCGGACGAAGACTTCCTCACGGCCCTGAAATACGGCATGCCCCCCGCGGGCGGCATCGGTTTGGGGATCGACCGCCTGGTCATGATGCTGACCGGGGCGGCCAGCATTCGGGATGTGATTTTGTTTCCGTTGATGAGACCGGAGGGCGTCAAGATGAGTGAAAACGTGAAGACGTGAAACAGGCATGACGTTCGATGACTGGACATCCACTGTTCCGGACGCCGTCAGGCAAGATTCCGTGTGGCGGATCGAAGCTTATCGTCTTGGGTTGTTTCTCGCCGATCTGGCTTGGCATGATGTCACGGTTCTTGCGGATGACATTCGGTTAAAGAAAGTGGCCGAGCAGCTTTATCAAGCGGCTGGGGACATTAGTGCGAACATTTGCGAAGGATATTCACGCGGCACCGGACGAGATCGTGCGAGGTTCTATGAGTATGCTCTCGGTTCCACACGCGAAACACGGGACTGGTACTTGAAATCGCGACACGTCCTGAAGCCGCATGTGGTGGAGCACCGTATCGAACTTTGCAGCCAAATCATTCGTCTGGCGCTCACCATGGTGAGCAATGAACGGCTCACCAATCGCAGGGTCGTTCCTCGGTCTGAAACCTAATTTGTTTCACGTCTTCACGTTTCACTTTTCCAGAAAACCACGTGTATAAACTCCTCCTTATCCTCAAATATCTTCGCAAGCGTCGGATCGCCTGGGTGTCGTTGGTGGCGGTGATGCTTTGTACGGCGATGGTGTTGGTCGTTATCTCGGTGATGGGGGGATGGCTGGACATGTTTAAGGCGAAGTTCCGCGGGATGAGCGGGGACATCGTCGTGTATCGGAAGGGGCTGAGCGGGTTTGGCGGGTATGAACAGATGCTCGCCGAGATCAAGAAGCTGCCGGAGGTGGATGCGGCGCTGCCGCTGATTCGCACGTTCGGCTTGATCAACATCAACAACCAGATCATCGAAGGCGTTCAAGTCACCGGGCTCGACATCGCGCAGTTCAGCAAATTCAACAAGTTCCGCCAGTCGCTCTGGCGGCAATATCAGCAGCCGCTGGAGCAGGGGAAACAGCCGCCGGCGGTGGCGTCGTTCGATTTGTTGCCGAACATTCCGTATGCGGAGATTCGTCCGAATGACCCGCGTGCCGCCAAGCGGCCGGGGATTATTGTGGGCGGGCCGCTGGTGGGGATGACCAAGGGACCGGACGGCAAGGTGATCGAGCCGCCCGGCCTGTACGACGCCTGGTGCCGGCTTGAGGTGGTGCCGATCTCATCGGATTTCACCTCGCTCAAAGACACGACGCCCGCCGCCAACATTTATTGGATCGTGGATGCGTCGCGCACGCAGCTTTACCAGCTGGATGCCAACAGCGTGTATGTGCCCTTCGACGTGGTGCAGAAAGACCTGCAGATGACGGCCCAAACCTACACCGAAGTGCGCGACGGCAAGCAGGTGCAGCGCGTTCAGCCGGCCCGGTGCAGTGAAATTCAGATCAACCTGAAGCCCGGGTACGACCGTGCCGCGGTGCTGCCGAAGATCAACGCGATCGTCCAATCGATCAGCACGGCCGTGGAGCCGTTCGCAAATTATCCGGTGAATGTCGAGCCGTGGGAGCAGCAGCAAGCGAAATTCCTGGGGGCGGTCGAAAAGGAAAAATCGCTGGTGACGTTCCTCTTTGCGATGATTTCGCTGGTGGCGATCTTCCTGATTTTCTGCATCCTCTACATGATCGTGGTCGAGAAGACCAAAGACATCGGCATCATCAAGAGCGTGGGGGCGACGTCCAGCGGCGTGGCGGCGATTTTCCTGGGCTACGGTCTGGCGATCGGTGTCGTGGGGGGCGGGCTGGGGCTGGGCGTGGCGGCGGTGATCATCACGTACATCAACCAGATTCACGAGGCGATGGGGCGCTTCCTGGGCGTGAAGATCTGGGACCCGGAGGTGTATGCCTTCGACAAAATCCCGGACAAAATGGACCCGAAGACGGCGGTGATCGTGGTGACGGTGGCGATTTTGTCGGCGGTGATCGGCGCGGTGGTGCCGGCGATCCGTGCGGCCCGGCTGAACCCGGTGGACTCTTTGCGATTCGAATAAGGCGACCGACATCATGGCCGATCCGATCCTTATCTGTTCTGAGTTGTCCCGGTCGTTCAAAATGGGTGATGCCGTCGTGCATGTGCTGCGCGGGGTGGACCTGACGATCGGCCGCGGGGAGTTTCTCGCCATCGAAGGGCGCTCGGGCTCGGGCAAGAGCACGCTGCTGCACCTGCTCGGCGCGCTGGATACGCCCAACACCGGCAGCGTGACGTTCGAGGGCAAAAATCTGTATGAGCTTGCCCAGGCGGAGCGGTCGCGGATTCGGAACGTGAGCTTTGGGTTTGTGTTCCAGTTTTATCATTTGCTGCCGGAATTGAATGTTCTGGAAAACGCGATGCTGGCGAGCATGGTGCGGTACGGGGCGGGAGAATTTCGCTCAAAACGCTCGACACTTCGAGCGCGAGCGGTTCAAATCCTCGATTCGCTCGGGATGGGACATCGGCTGAAGCACCGGCCGGCCCAGTTGTCGGGCGGGGAGCGGCAGCGGGTGGCGATCGCGCGGGCGTTGATGAACGAGCCGCGCGTGCTGTTCGCCGACGAGCCGACCGGGAATCTCGACGCGGAAACCGGCGCCCAGATCATGGGCCTGCTTGAAACCCTGCATCGCGATCACGGGCAGACGATCGTGATGGTGACGCATGATCGCGCGATCGCGAAGCAGGCGGACCGGGTGGTGGTGCTGACGAACGGAAGATTGGAGACCGAAGCTGCGAGATAAGCTCGGCCATGGAGACGCGATGAGCCTTCAAGTCTGGATCGATGACAAGCTGTACGCCAAGCAAGACGCCAAGATCAGCGTCTACGACCACGGCCTGCTGTACGGCGACGGCGTGTTCGAAGGGATTCGCGCGTATTCCGGGCGCATCTTCGCGTGCGATGCGCACATCAAGCGGCTGTTTGATTCGGCCAAGGCGATCCGCCTGCAGATTCCGTACACGCCGGAACAATTGGTCGAAGCGATGTACGCCACGATGAAGGCGAACAACTTCACCGATTGCTACATTCGCCTGGTGGTGACGCGCGGCGCGGGCACGCTGGGGCTGGATCCGAACCGCTGCGAGCGGCCGAGCGTGATCATCATCACCGACACGATCCACATGTATCCGCCGGAAATGTATGAGAACGGCATGGCGGTGATCACGGCGTCGGTCATTCGCAACCACCCGAACGCGCTGAGCCCGCGCATCAAGAGCCTGAATTACCTGAACAACATCCTGGCGAAGCTGGAAGCCATCGACGCGGGGGTGCGCGAAGCGGTGATGCTGAACCACGAAGGGTATGTGGCTGAGTGCACGGGGGACAATATCTTCATCGTGCGCGGCGGGAAGGTGTACACGCCGCCGGCGGGGGACGGCAGCCTGGAAGGGGTCACGCGGGCGGTGATCATGGACCTGTGCGCGGCCAGCGCGATCCACGTGCTGGAACAGCGGCTGGAGCGGCACGATCTTTACATCGCCGATGAGTGCTTCCTGACCGGGACGGCGGCGGAAGTGATTCCGGTGACGAAGATCGACGGCCGAGTGATCGGCACGGGACAGCGCGGCCCGATCACGCAGAAGCTGCATACGGCATTCCACAAGCTGGTGCGGATGGTCGAAACGTCGAAATAACGACGGCGGCGACGAGGGACGGGGGCGGGGGACGGCCGGGCGCGAAGGATGCACGTTCACCGGATTCAGGTGCACTGGATTCAGATTCACCGGGTGCAGATTCACGTATATTCTGGCTGACAGGGCCGGCCGGGGCGGTAGGATGGGCTGGCGGGGGTTCCGCGCCTTCGATTTTGCGGGGCGGAATGTGGGGGGATGCCGATCGCGCGGGGGGGTGCCAGGGTGAGGGCCGTGGCGCGATCCGGGGGATTTTGCGAGCGATAAGTCGCGTGGCGGGCTGGGCAAGGGCCGTCGCACTGGCGCGCGGGTGGGCGAGGCCGCTAAGCGAAGGCCGGCCCTGCGATTAGGCCGGAAAATCACGCGAAAATGCAAAAGAAAATGGCAGGAACGGCCGGACGGTGTTTTCGGCGACTTAGGAACGCCGGGGTGCTTTCAAAAAATGCGTGCGTCAGCGGCGGGGAATATCCATGGCGGAACGAAATTGGTATGACCGAGCTGACATCGCCCGCGGGACGGCGGCGCGATCGAACATGGCAAAGGAGTGCCACATGCCGGGTGAAACGCAATTGCATCGGACGCTGAAAAAAGAGGGGTGTCGCTGGCTGTATCGCAACGGGTACACGGCGGTGGCGGCGGAAGTGCGGTTGCGGCCGCTGGGGATCATCGACGCGGTCGGGGCGGGGACGTTTGGGGCGCACCAGAACCATTTCGGCTCGCGGGCGGTGGTGCATCAGACCTGCTTCATCGAGTGCAAAGCGTCGCGCTCGGATTTTTTGCGAGACCAGAGCCACGACGGGCAGATGCAGCTGTGCCTGCGCGACCGGGCGTACAACAACATCCACCGCAGCCGTCGGCCATTGCGGCAGAGCGTGGGGCTGGGCAAGTTCATGGCATGCCTGCTGCAGCCGTTCGCGAATCTGCACTACGTGCTGGCGCCGGCGGGATTGATCAAAAAAACCGATGTGCCGCCGCGGTGGGGGTTGCTGTCGATGGGGCCGGGCGGGATCAGCGTGGTGATGAAAGCGACATGGCAAGACTGCCGGGCGTGTCACACGGTGGAATCGGCCATCGCGCGGACGCTGAGCGCGGACATTTTTCGCGCGGACGACCGGGCGATGAGCAGCGTCAATCGAGAGCTGCTGCAGCAGCAACAGGCGCTGGCGCAAAAGATCCGCGACCGCCGGCCGCGATTGCTGGACGTGGCGGGGACGCTGTTCGATCTGGATCAGGCGGCTTCGGAAACGGCGGCCGGGTAATGCTGCTGAAGGCCACGCGTCAACGATGCGCTGGTGGCGCGGATGAAAATCAGGCGCTTGCCGGAGTCGGCGGCGGCTTTCTGGGCGACTTCGGGCGACGGCATGGCGTCGACGGCAACGACGAGCTCTTCGCCGCGGCTGCGAATCGGGAGCATGCGATGTTGAACCGCAAATCGAGAGGTCAGCAAACGGGCGGCCGACGGATCCAAGTCGAGGGTTTTGACGTCATTGGGCGCTTCACGGCCCTGGAGCTGCTGGATCCAGGCATGCCACACCTGCTCGGGCTGGGCAAGACCCAACGCCAGCGCGGCATCGCCAAACCGCTGGCGACTGACCTTTTGCTCTTCCAAAATTTCCGCCACATCATGGGCGGACAACGGGACGCATTCACTCAGGATCTGTCCGATACGCCGCATAACATCCCTTCACTGCGTGACTCTTCGCCACCGCAGACTTACGATGCATCGGCGCGAAGTGCAAAAAGTTATGAAGTTATTTTAATGTCTGTTTCAGAATGTGATAGGATTTTTCCCGAGGCGGGTCAGAAAAAGTGAGAATTGCGTCTTATAACATCCTGGATGGCGGCGTCGGGCGGGCGGATCCGCTGGCTGAGGTGTTGGAGGCGCAGGGGGCGGACCTCGTCGTGCTGGTGGAAGCGGACGATCGCTGGGTGTTGGACCGGATTGCGAGCCGGCTGGAGATGGACGTGATCCACGCGCCGGGGCGGAAGCACGCCGTCGCGGTGCTGAGCCGCTGGCCCATTCTGCAGACGGTGAATCACGCACCCCGCTGGATGGATGGGCCGCGCTGCTTGGTGGAGGCGGTCATCCGGTTGCCGGGTGGGGTCGAATTGCCGGTGCTCGCGCTGCACCTGCACGCCCGGGCCGATGACGCTGACGAAGATCGCCGCATGTCCGAGATCGGCCATCTGATGGATGTCACTGCCGAGTGGCGTGCCGCAGGTCGGCCGCATGTCATTGCCGGCGACTTCAATGCGAACGCCCCCTCGCAGCAGATCGACATTGATCGTTGTAAAAAATCGACGCAAGCCTCCTACGCTCGCAACGGCAACCGACTGCCCCGGCGGGTGATTCAGCAGTTGCTCGATCACGGGTATGTCGACACGCTGCAAGCCGCGAATCCCGAGATGGCGGAGCGGGCGGCAACCTTCACCACCCACGAGCCGGGCCAGCGAGTGGATTACATCTTCACCCACGGCATCCCTACGGCGCAGATTCGCTCCGCATGGGTGGAAACGGATCGGTTGGCGACCTTTGCATCGGACCATTATCCGATCGGCGCGGAGATCCATGTCTAGGCCGGGCCACACGCTGGGGCGTGCGTTTTATTGCGCGTTTGTGGGCATCTGCGATTTTTGCCATGGAAGAAACTCTCGCATTCAGCTCGGCTTTGCGGCGACGGTGACGGCTGCGGGCATCGGCCTTCGGCTGGCGCGGTGGGAATGGATCGTGATCGTCTCCGCGATCGGCTTCGTCCTGGCCATGGAAGCGATGAACACGGCGATCGAACGGACCGTGGATCTGGCATCACCGGGGGAGCACGAACTGGCGCGACAGGCGAAGGACCTGGCGGCGGGCGCGGTGCTGATTGCGTCGATCGCCACCGTCATCATCGGCGGACTGGTTTTTTACCCCCACCTCATCGCTCTCGGGCGGCCTTGGGGATCACCGTGATCGATCGCGGCGTTGTCGGGCAATCCTGTTCACACAGCCCGCAACCGATGCAGCCGAGCGGCTTCACCCGAATGCCGCGGCCGTCGACGTCGATGGCGGCCGTGCCCATGGGGCAGACGTCGACGCAAATCTGGCAATCGGTGCCGAGCGTGATCCGCGTGCAAAGGTGCTCTTTCCAGACGGCGGTGCCCATT
>JBQCCH010000246.1:0-5157 GCA_051962375.1 Tepidisphaeraceae bacterium | reverse complement strand
GGCCGGCCTGGATGGCGCGATCGAGGGCGGCTTCGAAGGAATCGACGGACGGAACGACAGAATCAGCAAGGGTCATGCCAGGCAACCATTTCGATAAAACCGCAGGATTCGGAACGGGCGAAGAGTATAGCCACCGCGGGGCATTGGCCAAGGCAGCGCACGGAATGAAGAGCGGTTTCGCCGAGATTTCCGCCGCTTTTTTCGATAGGCGGCGGTAAAAGAGGGATGGCAGGATGGGGCGGGTGAGCCTTTCAGCTCTTTGACAGCCTGGCGTGCGATCGGAGGGGTGGGATTGGGGGAAAGCCGTGAAGCGAGGAGATTGCGTAAGCGCCGTGCGTAAGGGGTCGCATGGGTGGGTGGAGGGGTCATGCGTGCGGTAAGTGGCGTGGCGGGCTGGGCAAGGGCCGTCGCACTGGCGCGCGGGAAAATCGGGCCTATCCGTCGGCGGGGCCGGGGATTATCGGCCGAAGTGAAAAACAAAATGGCAGGAACGGCCCGAGGGTGTTTTTCAATACTTATGCGCGTTCGGGCGCATGCAGGAAGGGAGTTGGTTTTGTCGATACAATGGGGTGCTTATGACCGTTCAAGACGTCCCCACCCAGACCGCGATGCATGACGATTTTTTGCGCTGGCTTGAGCCGAAGCGGAAGCAGGCGTTTGACCTGCATGCCGAGCACATCAATCCGGCGTTTGTGAAAATGCTCCGGACGATCGGCTTCGACAAGGGGTATGTCCGAGGCGAGGGGCCTTACCTGTGGGATGCGGAGGGGAACAAGTACCTGGACCTGCTGACCGGCTGGGGCGTGTTTGCCTTGGGTCGGAATCATCCGAAGGTGCGGGCGATCCTGTCGCAATTCCTGGAATTTGACGCACCCAACCTGGTGCGGATGGATTGCAGCGTGCTGAGCGGGCTGGTGGCTGAGAAATTGACGGAAAAAGCGGGCGGGGATCTGTCGCGCGTTTTCTTCTGCAACAGCGGGACCGAAGCGATCGAAGGGGCGCTCAAATTCGCCCGGTGTTTTACGGGTCGGCAGGATGTGGTGTATTGCGATCACGCATTCCACGGGCTCACCGGCGGTTCGCTCGCGGTGAATGGGGCGGACTTCTTCCGCAAGGACTTCGGCCAGCCCGTGCCGGGCACGCGGATGGTGCCGTTCAACGACCTGGCGGCCTTGGAAAAGGCGCTGGCGACGAAGACGGCGGCGGCGTTCATTGTGGAACCGGTGCAGGGCAAGAGCTGCGAAGTGGTGGCCGACGGGTATCTGGCTGAAGCGCAGCGGTTATGCAAAAAATATGGGTCGCTGCTAATCATCGACGAAGTGCAATCCGGGCTCGGGCGCACGGGCAAATGGTTCTGCTTCCAGCACTGGCCCGACGTGGAGCCGGACATCGTCTGCACGGCCAAGGCGCTGTCGGGCGGCTATGTGCCGGTCGGTGCGATCATCACGCGACCGAAGGTGATGGACTGCGTGTTCAATGGCATGGAAAAATGCGTGGTCCATTCCAATACCTTCGGACAGAACGACCTGGCGATGGCGGCAGCCTTGGCGAGCCTGTACGTGATCGAGCAGGAAAAACTCTGCGAAAACGCGGCTGCCATGGGTGAGTACGTGATGACCCGGCTGAAGGAGATCGGCAGCACCTGCCCGTTTGTCGCCGACGTGCGGGGGAAGGGCCTGATGTTCGGCATCGATTTCAAGCGCCCGGAATCGGGCCTGAAATTGAAGATGGCGTGGGACATGCTCCACAAGCTGAACTTCGGCGTGTTCGGGCAGATGATCGTGATTCCGCTGATGCAAAAACACAAAATCCTGACCCAGGTGGCCGGGTATCACACGGAAGTGATTAAATTCCTGCCCCCGATCACCGTGAGCCGGGAGGACATGGATTGGTTCCTGACCGCGATGCAGGACGTGCTGGCAGAAACCCAGCGCGTGCCGGGTGCGGCTTGGAACACGGTGATGGGCCTGGCGAAGCGAACGATGACCGCCTGAGCCGCCGCGAGTGCGGGGCATGGTCCTGGAGATGTCTGCTGATCGATGAAGACGTTGCATCGCATCCTCCTGCTGTTGGTGCTATGGGTGGTGCGTTTTCCGCGCCTGGCCCTGGTGGTGGCGGGCGTGGTGCTGGCGCTGTCGGCGACGTGGGCGGGGCTGAATCTGCAGATTTCGAGCGATCAGAACAAGCTGTTCGATCCGAATGTGAAATTTTTTAAGGACTACCTGCACTTCACGGAGCAGTTTCCGGAAAATGAAGCGACCTACGCCCTGATCGAGCCGGCCGACCCCGCCCGGATGCCGCCCGTGCTTCGATGGACGGCCCTGGCGGACGCGATCACGGACAAGCTCAAGACGCTGCCCGAGGTCAAGTCCGTCGACAGCCACATCCCCACCAAGCAACTGGGCCCGCAGGGGTTGCTTTTCGATACGCCGGAATCGGTGAAGAAAAATCTGGAGGGGATGAAGCAGTTCGTGCAATTGATCCAGCTTTGGGCGGAAAAACCGCACGGGCTGATCGGGTTTCTGGGATCGACGCCGCTGGAGCGGTTCCTGGCGGCGATCAACACGCAAAAGCCGGATGCCGACATGGCGCAGTTCATGGCGTTGCTGGCATCAAGCTGGAACCAGGCGTTGGCCAAGCCTGATGCGGCACTGATACCCGGCTCGACCCTGCCGGACCTGGCCGTGCTTGATGCGGGCGACCCTTCGCGACTGGGGTACTACTACGTGCCCGACGCCAGCGACCCCAGCCGCCACATCATGCTCGTTCGGATTTACGATCGGACCGAGCACGATTCGTTGACGTCGACGTCCGAGACGCTGGATGCGATCCGCCGCGCGGTGGATCAGGTGGCCCAGGGTTATCCGGAATTCTCGGTCAACCTGACCGGTCGCCCCGCGCTGGAAGCCGACGAAATGCGCACGACTGACCGCGACAGCCACAAGGCCGAGGTCGTCGCCCTGTCTTGCGTGTTTGTCGGATTGGTCGTGATGCTGCGGTCGATCTGGCTGGCGCTGGTGGGCGAGATCGTGCTGGGCGTGGGCATCGGCTGGACGTTCGGCTGGGCGGAGTTGTCGGTAGGGGAGTTGAACCTGCTTTCGATCGTGTTCCTCATCGCCCTGATCGGCATCGGGATGGATTACCTGGTGCAAATTCTGATGCGCTACCGGCAAGAAGCCCTGATCCACAAGCGGCCGGAGCGGATCTGGGTGACGGTCTTCAACCAGGTGGCGATGCCGATCAATACCGCGTGCGCCGGGGCGGCGGGCGCGTTTCTGGTGTCGGCGTTGACGCATTTTCGAGGCGCGGCGCAACTGGGGATCATCGCAGGCGGCGGCTTGGTGCTGTGCCTGGCGGCCGGGTACGTCGTGCTGCCGGCGGTGCTGACGCTCTTCCCGATGAAGCGGCCGCGCGGCACGCACCGCGCGAAGCTTGGCCCCCCCGCCCGCGCGAGTTGGCGGACGATCGTGTTCCCGCTCGCCTGGTTTAGCATGCTGGGCCTGGGCATTCCGTTCATGCTGAAGGCGCACTTCGATCCGGGCCTGCTGAACATGCAATCGCAGACGCTCCCGAGCGTGCGGCTGGTGCGAAAACTTCAGACCTGGTCGGCCGTGGTGCTTTCAAAAGACCTGCAGACGCTTCGCCGGGTGCGCAGCGCGATGGAGCATTGCCCGTTGGTCGGCAACACCGAGAGCATCCTGGATGCGTATGACAATCGTGACTGGCTTCGCGCACACCAGCAGGAACTGCCCATGATCGCCTGGGCAGAGCCGGCCGCCGTTGAGCCGGGCAAGCTGTCGGCGATCGCCAACAAGAGCCGCAAATTGTCAAAGTCGTTCGCCGATGCGATCGCCGGCTCGCAAACACCGATCGATTACGCCTGGGCCGCCCTGCAGTTGGCTCACACGGCTGACGTATTGGCGAAGGCGGACGATCAAGCCGCGCCCGCACTCGCCCAGCGCCTGAGCGAATGGCAGCGGGGATTTGTCCAGGAACTTCGCAGCAGCGTGGCGCCGTTCCGCTCGCCGGAGGTCAACGTCAACGCCCTTCCTCCGGAGTTGAAGGACCACTTCGTCGGAAAAGACGGCAGCTATGCCCTGTACGTCTATCCGAAAAATGACCTGTGGGACCAGGCCCAGTTGAAGCGGTTCGTGCATGAGGTCGAAGCGGCGGCCGAGCCGGTCTCGGGCGATTTTCTGCTCACCGGCATCGCGCTGGATGTGTACCACTCGACCGCGTCGATCAATAAGGCGTTCTATCACGCCACCGCGTACGCGCTGGGCTTGATCCTGTTCCTGGTTCTGATCGACCTGCGCAGCCTGACCCAAACCGCCCTGGCCGTCAGCGTACTGGCGCTGGGTTTGCCGATGCTTCTGGTGGTGATGGGGTTGATGAATGTGGACTGGAATTTCGCCAACTTTTTCGGCCTCCCGATCCTGATCGGAGCGGGACATGAGTATGGCGTGTTCCTCGTGCACCGGTACAAGGAAGCGAAGCAGGATCCCCGCCGCGTCTGGCGGCGCTGGGATGCGGCCGACCGGGGGCTCTTGCTGTGTGCGTTCGTGACGTGCACCAGTTTCGGCTTCTTCTGGTTGCTGGCGAATCACCAGGGGCTGCGCAGCCTGGGCCTGGTCATGACGATCGGCACCGCATGCATTTACTTGTCGGCGGTGATGGTGCTGCGGCCGCTGCTGATCTGGCGCTTGCGGCGCTCCGCCCTACCGCCCGAGCCCCAACAATTGTCCCGGCCATTGCACCGGGAGGTCTGGAACTAGGAACGGCTTGGCGCTCGCCCAGCCAAACGCGCTCACGACCGCATCCGCGGCGAGATAGCCGCTTCGTGCCGCCCCTTCCATCGTCGCCGGCCAGCCCGTTTGCGTGTAATCGCCGGCGAGAAACAGGTTGGAAATCCCCCCCGGCGGCGGCGCTTGTGTCGGACGAACGTGATCCACCCCGGGGACGGCCGCGAAGGTGGCGCGCTTTTCAATCACCACCGTGCCGCGCAGCAATTTCGCCCCTCGCGCCGCCGGCAGCATCGATTGCAATTGTTCTTCAAACAAGCAAAGCATTGCCTTCTTCTCTCGCTCGGCCCAAGGCGTCGGTCCACTCTGCACTCCCAACACGCCCCGAAATTATTCGAAGATATTGAGCTGACTC